>JBJOPG010000176.1:0-9413 GCA_046050865.1 Cyanobacteriota bacterium | reverse complement strand
GTTTTGGACATGTTTTTGCCATGATTAAACTAAGGTAAATTCAGAGTAGATTCAAAGTCATTTCATTCCCAGCAACAAAACCAAGCTGTTCATATACTGGTTTTCCTGAAGGTGAAGCATTCAGTACTGCTTTGGTGCAATTTAAACTTTTCAGGTGGGCGATCGCTGTTTCCGTCAACTTAGTCGCAATTCCCTGGCGACGATAATCTGGCTGCACATAGACATTCCAAATATAACCATAGTGGCGATATTCTGGTTTAAATGGTGAAGGATACAGCCCCGCAAAGAGTTGGCAGCTAACGGAACCCACGATTTCAGCTGACCCTTGAGCGATAAAGGCTTGAAATTTCAATTCTTGTCGAGCCTTTTGGATAAATTTGAGGGTAATATCCAGCCAATCATCAAGAATCAGTTCTGCTTTAACATCATTGTCCAACCAGAGTTGATGAAAATGGTGGGCAATGATGTGATCATGTTCGGGGACAGCTTGAGAAATAATAGTTGATGATGAAGGCATAAATAAATTACTGATCAGAAGAATATATTCTACTGTAGGAGTCAACGACCGTTGCCCCTGCAATTTTATACGCTACGTCTAGTGTGAATTAAATTTTAGTTTAATGTGGTTGATTAAAAAGATGGAATTGAAAGGCTATTCACTTTTTGCTTTAAAAGTTTGACACTTACCTCCCAAACCATCGACGATCGCACAGGTATTATGGGACATCATCTCTACATAATTCTTGGCATCCCCTAGCCCATCTGCATAAAGTTTGTCGGGAGATAGTTCAACCTTGGCAGCACGAGCTACATTTTGCAGTACGCGATCGCTGGCGGTGGATTCGGCAAAAATGGTGGGCACTCCTGTCTGTTTGATTTCTTCGGTTAGTTTTTTCACCTGGGATGCAGTGGGAGTGGATTCAGCGCTTAAGCCATGGAGGGTTTGATAGTCTTCTAGAGAGTATGCTTTGACATAGTAGTGGAGAGAATCGTGGGTAGTGACTAAAACTTTTTGTCCTTCGGGAATCGTGGCAAGCTGATCTTTAACCCAAGTATCTAACTCCCGGAGTTGTTTGGTTAAAGTGGCGCTGTTTTCTGAGTATTGTGCTGCGGCAGGAGGGTTGGCTTGCAACAATGTTGACTGGATTAGATCCACTATCTTGACGGTATTCTCGACGTTGTGCCAGACATGAGGATCGGGTTCTAATTCGGGTTTGTCTGGGGTTGATTCGGCGCTGGCTGACTCTGAAGATTCTTCAGCTTCATGATGATCATCTTCGGCTTCATGGTGATGATCTTCTGCTGCCATCATCATTGGCTCGGTGACAACCCTTTCATAAAGGGCAATTTTAGGATTTTTAGTCGTGGTTAATAATTTCGTGATCTGGGGTTCTAATTCATATCCACCATAGAAAATCAGCTGGGCTTCTTCGATCGCCTGGCGATCGCGCGGAGTTGGCTTATAAGTATGGGGGTCTTGATTAGCATCGATCAGACAAGTTAAATCAATAGTGTCTTGGGCAATGGTGCCTACTAAATCACAGATCACATTATGGGAAGCCACTACCTTGGGCTTCAGGTCTGCTTGGGCAATGTTATTTTCAGTTTTCAGATTGCTGGTGATGGGACTCCTTTCTGACTGTGGGATACGTCCCCCGTTGGTGCAGCCAATTGCACTAGCTGCAATACTGCTAACAACTAGACCTAAAATATATTTAACTTGAATATTTTTAAACATAATCACATAACCGCATAACAATAAAAAAACTATAAGCATTCTAATGTATAATGAGATCCGTTATCATTGTCATCAATTAATGCTGGAAGTTTGTAACCTTAGCGTCAACTACCGCCACACGATCGCTGTGGAAAACGTATCTTTTGTTCTGAGACCAGGGCAGATAACCGGATTGTTCGGCTCCAACGGTGCAGGAAAAAGTACTATCATCAAAGCGATTTTAGGTTTAATCCCTTATTCAGGAGGGATTGCCCAGTGGATTGGGAAGCCAGTCAATCAGCAACTAAATAAAGTGGCTTATGTCCCCCAGCGATCGCAAATTGATTGGGACTATCCTGTCACAGTGGAAAAAGCAGTGATGATGAGTCGCGTGGCGACCACAGGCTGGTTTCGCAACCATAGTCAGCAATCTAAATTACTAGTGCGCAATGCCTTGGAAAGAGTGGGTTTGTGGCAATATCGTCAGCGTCAGATCAGGGAATTGTCGGGAGGACAGCAGCAACGGGTCTTCTTAGCCCGAGCGATCGCCCAGGAAGCAGATTTACTCTTGTTTGATGAGCCATTCAATAATGTAGATCCCCAAACAGAAACCATTATCTTTGATATTTTTGCTGAACTAAAGGCACAGCAGAAGACGTTGCTGGTTATTAGTCACGATTTGGGCGAAACCTTAGATAACTACGATCAGTTATTGTTAATCAATAAACGGTTAATTGCTGCGGGGACAAAAGAAGAAGTTTTAACCAACGAGAACATCAATCAGGCTTATAACAAGTATTTCAATTTGCCACTGCTGTGTTAGCGGACGAGCATGGTTTTTTCCCTTTCCCCTTTCCCCTTTCCCCTTTCCCCTTTCCCCTTTCCCCTTTCCCCTTTTTCCCTTCAACCCATCTGTGAATGTTAACCTGGTTGATTGAACCCCTCGAATTTGAGTTTATGCGCCAGGCGATCGCCATTGGTTTGTCTTTGGGCATTTTGGGGGCAGTGGTGGGGAGCTATCTAATTCTGCAACAGATGGGGATGATGAGTGAGGTGATCTCCCATGCGGTTTTACCTGGGATTGCGATCGCTTTTTTCTTGGAAATCAATATTGCCATCGGTGCGTTTATCGCTGGGGTCTTAAGTGCTTTAGTGGTGATGGGCATCCAAAAGCGATCGCGGATCAAAGTTGATGCGGCAATGGCGTTAACCCTCTCCAGTTTTTTGGCGATGGGGGTAATTTTAATTACGACCCTCAAGACCAATCAGATCAGTTTGAATGAAATCCTCTTTGGTGACATCTTAGGAGTTACCAGTGCAGATGTCTGGCGCACGGCAATTATCACTATAGTTATAGTCGGTTTAACCAAACTTTTTTATAAAGAATTAGAGTTTTATACCTTTGATCCTCTGGGGGCAAAAGCCTGTGGCTTACCCGTTAACCTCCTCTACTTTGGTTTAATTTGTGCCATTACCTTAACCATCGTTGCCAGTATGCAAACTGTGGGGGTGTTGCTCGTCATGTCTTTATTGGTAGGGCCGGCTATTACTGCCTACTTGCTAGTTAAAGAACTATCCCACATGATGTGCCTAGGTTCAATTATTGGCATGATTTCTAGCGTCGGCGGCATGTATAGTAGTTATTATTTCGATTTGCCTTCTGGGGCAGCGATCGTCATGGTGATTTTTAGCTTTTTTCTCCTGGCACTTTTTTTGAGTCCAAGCCAGGGACTATTAACGGAACCTGAATTGAGAAATAGAATTTATCGAATATTTAATTCTAAGTAGCAACTAGCTATTCCGAACTCGACGCGAAGCTTATCCGAAGGTGTATCCTTTAGGGCGACTTCTAAACTCCAAACTCCGAACTCAGTAAATGATCATGTTCCCCAGCTATATACCAGCCGCCGCCAGTAATTTAACCGAAGCCACCTCGATCGCCTTAGCCACCCAAATTAAACAGGTGGACATCTCCACCCCGATAACTACAGAAGATGTCGTTACCACCTACGTTCACCAAGGAAACAGTGGCACACCAATCCTGTTAATTCATGGTTTTGATAGCTCCTTATTGGAATTTCGTCGTTTAATACCAATACTTGCACCACAACAATCAACCTATGCAGTAGATCTATTAGGGTTTGGTTTTACCCAGCGAAATTTAGCGATTCTCCTCAATCCTGAAAATATCAAAATCCATCTCTATCATTTCTGGCAAACTGTAATTCAGCAGCCTATGATTTTAGTTGGTGCTTCCATGGGTGGGGCGGCAGCAATTGACTTTACCCTTGGTTACCCCGAAGCCGTAGAGCAACTGGTGCTGATCGATAGTGCCGGTTTAGCCAAGCAACCTGCTATTGGTAAGTTTATGTTTCCGCCCATAGATACCTTTGCCACGGAGTTTCTGCGTAATCCCAAAATTCGTCAGAGCATCAGTCGCGCTGCTTATTGCAACAAAAGTTTTGCCAGTGCCGATGCTCAAGTCTGTGCCGCATTACATTTAAATTGCCCTGATTGGAATAAGTCTCTCATTGCTTTTACCAAAAGTGGTGGCTATGGTTCTTTCCTCAACAAAATTGCGGCAATCCAGCAACCTACTCTAATTATCTGGGGCAAACAGGACAAAATCTTAGGCATCAAAGATGCAGCGAAATTTGAGAGGGGCATTGCTGATAGTCGGCTGGTGTGGATCGACAACTGTGGTCATGTTCCTCATTTAGAAAAGCCAGAGGCGACAGCCACAGAAATATTTAGAGAAATATTAAGATATCAGAACGCCAAAATATCAAAGTAACTGTTTAGAAATACTTAAGATTGGTCTTCGATGCTTAACATTATCCAGTTTTAACTCTAATATTAAGATTAAGATAGATTTATTTAAGAAACCATACTTTTTAAATATAAATATACAAAACCAGCACACCTAAGTAAAGTTTCATGATGTCTGATCTTAAATATGAAATCAAGCAAGCGGATAATCAACGGTGGGGCATCTACCAGGGAGATCGCTTGTTAGCGACCGTGGGCAGCTATGAAGCCTGTGAGTCGATCTGGAAGTATTTACAGCAAGAGCTTTCTTACACTGATAATATCAAGTCGCGACTATCTTATCGTAATGCTCTCAATAAAAACTTATTAGTTAATTCTAATAAACACGCTATTTAGTTCAAGCTTAGTAGTTCGACTGATTCAAGCTGTTGTTGTTTAATGCAGACTAGAAAAAGCACCATAGGCGACAGATAATAAAGTAACAACGATGCAAGCTACTTGAATTCTAAACAGATAGCTAAGGTTTTTTTCCAACTTATCCTGACTGTGTTTCATTCGATCAACCTTAAACTGGAGATGAGAGTCGTGATCGCGCAAGACAGCCATTTCCTGTTGTAAGACGTTTTCAATCTTGCGTTCTAAGTGTTCTTTGAGACCGTCGTTAGCATTTTCTTTTAGAGTATGCTCTACTCTACCCAAAGACTGATATAGATTGCTGATCTTGTGGTTAATCTCAGAAATTTCTTCAAGTTCTGATTTAGTGATAACAATTTTTTGTAAATATTTTTGCGTCAATTCAACGCTTAACTGAAAATATCCCTGATTGACATAGTAAATTGCATTTTTCAGCTCCTGTGCTGTGGTGGTTTTTAATAAATACCCTTTGGCACCATTTTTCATTGCCTCGCTTAAGTGCTGCTCATTATCATGTACCGAAAGAATTAGTACTTTAGATTGGGGAAATTGTTGAGTAATGATTTTGGTGGCGCTTAAACCGTCCATTTTCGGCATTTCCACATCCATCAAAATAACATCTGGTTGCAACAGAGAAATCTTGTTGATCGCTTCCTGACCGTCATTAGCAAAGCCAACTATCTTGATCTCTGGCTCAGGTTCCAGATAGGTTTCTATTAGTCTATGGGTCAAATTCTGGTCGTCTACTACAAGAACGTTAATCATCTGAAATTATAGTTAAGTGCTAAAACTTACCCGCAGCATGGCGCTTAAATTGCTTCGTTTGAAATTTACTGATTAAGTATACAGTTTTATGCATTCAATATTCAATTAAACTTCAGCACCATTGCAACTATAAATCTTACCTTAATCTAAGAGGGTGGCGGCGATCGCACTATTGACGGGAGGAGAAAATAAATAACCCTGTCCATACTTGCATTGTAGCTTGATTAATTCAGCACACTGGGTTTCCGTTTCAATCCCTTCGGCGACTAAATCTAGGTCAAACACTTCCCCTAGCTTAATAATGGTTTTGACTAACTCTAACTGCTGGAGATCGCTCTCCATTCCTCGAATGAATGAGCGATCTATCTTGAGGGTATCGACTGGTAGACAGTGGAGATAACTGAGGGAAGAATAGCCTGTGCCAAAGTCATCCATCGATAGTTGCACCCCTAAACTTTTTAGTCTTTCCACTGTCGGCAATACCAAGGCAATATTTTCAATAATCTCGCTTTCGGTAATTTCCAACTTCAGACATCGGGGATTCAAACCTGTTTCCGTCAGAATTTGGGCAATTATATCCCCTGCATAGGGTTGGGAAAACTGCTTGCCTGTAATGTTAACGCTAATAAAAATTGATGTAGCTGATTTAGTATGAGAATTTTGCTGCCACTGCACCATCTGTGCGCAAGCCGAACGCAATACCCACCAACCAATGGGGGTAATTAAACCCGTAGCTTCCGCTAAGGGAATGAAGTCCCCTGGAGGAACCAGACCCAATGTGGGATGTTCCCAGCGAATCAAAGCCTCAAATCCCACTAACTGGCGATCCGTTAACTGTACTAAGGGTTGATAGTGCAGGATAAATTGCTCTTGTTCAAGGGCTGTACGTAAATCGGCTTCTGATCTGTTTTGTTCTAAACTCTGCAAATGTAGCTGGGACTCAAATACTTTATTACAGGCTTGTCCTTTGGCCTTTGCCTGAAACATGGCAATTTCAGCATTCTGCAACGATTGCAACAATTCGTTGGTGGTATTTTCTGGTAAACCGTTGTCATCAGATGTAGAGATCCCAATACTAATACTGACTAAGATCGAATACTCGGCAATTTTAATAGGAGTGGAAAGTTGCTGCTGAATCTGAGAAGCTATGGCAGCAGGGCGGTCTTCCCCTGGAAAACAGGTGAGTAGTACCCCAAATTCGTCTCCTCCCAAGCGAGCCAGGATATCGTGGGGTCTGAGGCAGGACTCTAACTTACGGACGATTTCTACCAAAATGCGATCGCCAATCCCATCGCCAAAATTGTGGTTAATATTTTTAAATCGATCCAAGTCAAGGCATAGTACCCCAAAAGAATAATCTGGATGCCTCTCTAGTTGGGATAATTCTTGCAGCTTCTCGATAAATAACTGACGGTTGGGTAATTTAGTTAAGCGATCGTGAGCGACTTCATAATTCAACCGAGCGCGAATTTGTTTTTCTTGAGTCAGATCTGACTGTGCCCCAATCAGATGACTAACTACTCCATCGCCATCCATAACGGCAACACAATTGCAACGCATTAAACGATACTGCCCATCTCGATGGAGCAAGGAATATTCCACTTCAAAACGCTTTCGCTTTCCTTGCCAGCATTGTGCCAAGTAGGTTTTGAGTTGCTCAATATCTGTGGGATGGACTCGCACCAGCCACTCAACAGGATGATGGTTAATCTCCTCTTCTGAGTAACCTACCATGGACTTCCAACGAGGAGAATAGTCAATGCGATCGCTATTGAGATCCCATGACCAGATGCCATCACTGGTAACTTCTGTAGTCAAGCGATATTTCGTTTCACTGTCTTGCAAATCTTGGCGCAATTCTTCGTCGATGGAAGTTTGCTGAGGGACATCCATCATTTTCCTAGTTGACAATTCATTACTCAATAATGGTAGAACATTATTGAATGAATGCTTAATAGCAGGATTATTCACGAAATTAGCAACTAATTGACTGATTGGTTAACATACTGTCTGACGAAACCACAAGAACACAAGAGCAAAATAAACTATTAAATTACCCTAACATTGTTCTATAACGTATCCTAAGAGACTAAAGGCAAAAAGAATAATTTTTAAATAGTTTCTTTAGATTTTATGTATTGCGATGTCTTTTTGCATCAATCCACGGTATATCGTAGGTTAAAAGTTATCGCTCAGCTAAACAAAAAGTGCTTTTTATCTATCGAAAGAGCTTGAAGTTATTTATTGTAAGCATGGTAATTGTTGATTTTATAAAAAAAGCAGAATACGGTCAAGAATATATTTAGAGTAAAATTTAACTTAATTTAGCCTTGTTTAGAATCAATTCTCTGTCATGGTGTTATAGGCGATCGCCAAAGTAAACACGATAAAGTTCACAGGAAGGGGTGGTTTTGTTGCCCTGTAGCTTAGCCAATCCCATGCTTTCTAGCTCATAAGCAATAATGGAATTGAGGGTCACTGGTTGATCGGAGTTGATTACTTGTTTAAAGGCATGGGCTAACTCTGGATATTCCCCTAAAGTGATCAAGTGACTGCGTAAATGATCCCGATAAATACCTGTATCCGTAGTTGCTTCTTGAATAATCTGGTCAAGATTGTTGTTTTGAGTAACTAAAGCGCAAAAAGCCAAATTAACCAGATAGGGATGACCGCCGACGATATCTGTCAAAGACTTAATTTGCTCGGGTTGGATTTGAAATTTTTCCTGATCTAAACCATACTTTTTCGCTAACTCATCTATTTGCGATGAATTAAATTCCTTGAGAGTTAGGGATAAACCGACGTTAAATGGAGATTGATTGATATTGAGGGAAATATAGATTTCCGTAGAATGAGTGACAATTAAACGTAACTTTTGCCAGAGTGCGACATTGTTGGCTTCTTCGTGCCAGAAACGCAATAGGGGGAGAAATTCTTGGGCAACATCAGGATATTTAAACAGACGGTTGACTTCATCGAGAGCAATCACTAGGGGACTATCTAACTGTGCCAAGATATATCCCTGTAGATAAGTTGTACAGCTTACCTTAAAACCCAAGTCAGCATCCCAATAGTCGTTCAATAAAGACTCTAGCCCGAGTTGGAGGGTAACGTTAGCACAAAACCACCGCAAGAGTCGCTCAAGATTACTCAATACGCTATCATCAGCCTGAAGTAAATTGAGCCTGATCGTACGATAGCCTCTGGCTTGAGCTTGGGCAGCAATTCTCATCACCAAAGATGTTTTCCCCATGTTTTTCGACGCTTTGATTCTGATTAAAGCCCCTGGTTTGACAATCTCTTCATAAGCTAAAGCTTCAATGGGTGGACGAGGAACATATAAGACTGAATCCAATGGCACTGGTGTATTAGGTAATTCCAAAGCGCTAATGCTGCCTTGAACCCAAGCTTTTTCCTCGATTTTGCCGGTCTGTTGCCTGAGAATCGAACGGAAGTTATTTTTGGTGATCTTCTCGTTAAATGCCTCTGATAGAAGCTGCCAGAGCCGGGAACCAACAACCCTTACATAATCAGGATCGTAACCAGACGACTCGGCAATCTCTTGATAGGTTTTACCAGACCAACATTGAGTTAAGATTAACTCCTGTACAGAATTTAATCTTTCTGGTTGAATGGCATTATCAACTAGATACAAGGCTTCTTCAATCGTGATCATATTTATGTAACTACCTGAGATTAAAAATTGTCTTAAATTTACTTAAATGTTACTTTTTTTTCGAAAATAACC
>JBJOPG010000175.1:0-9420 GCA_046050865.1 Cyanobacteriota bacterium | reverse complement strand
TCTCTAGTTTGGACATTATTTTTATTGATTACCGTTACCAAAGAAACTAAGTTAATCAACGGCGTGACCTGCGCTACATTGTTTGGATTACCTACCATAGTGGCGGGAATTAATCTACGAGAAAAAGCCGAATGCGATCGCCGTCGACGAATTATTAAAATGATTACAGAAAAGCAAATGCTCACTGTGAGTCAAGCTGCTAATATCCTGGATGTTCCTGCTAAGGAGGCCGAGGTGTTACTAAGACAACTCTACCAAGAATCCAGAATTGATCTTGGTAATCGCAGTGATGATATGGCTGTTGTTTATCTACCCCCTAAATAATCATGACAGAATGTGCGATCGCTTTAGGTAGTAATCAGGGAAATTCTCTCAGCATCTTGGAGAGTTCTCTTAATGCCCTCAATCAAATTCCTGGAATTGAGCTAAAGACAACTTCTAGCTGGTACCAAACTAAGGCTGTTGGTATGAAAGAACCCCAGGCTGATTATCTTAATGGTTGTGTCTTATTATCTGCTTCGCAAACTCCAGAAGAACTATTAACGATTCTGCAAGCTACGGAACTTCAGTTTGGGCGCACCAGTAAAGGAGATCTCCAGCCTCGCACTTTGGATCTAGATTTGTTGCTCTATGGGGATCTAGTCCTCAATCGTCCTGGCTTAACTCTGCCCCATCCACGGATGGTAGAAAGGGCATTTGTTCTAGTACCTTTGGCAGAGATTGCGGCTGACTGGATTGAACCAGTATCGGGCATGAAAATTGCTAAATTACTGAGAAATGTTGATACTTCTGGAGTACAGCCACTTGTTACGGCTTAGTTAGCTATTGCTTAATCTTGTCACTGGTGAGGTCGGATCTCCCTGCTTCGATTAAAGCGCGATCGCGAATACGACAAGAATCACATAAACCACAGGGGGTTACTGCCCCCTGATAACAAGACCAAGTATCAGCGATGGGTACTTTTAACTCTAAGGCACGACGAACGATATCTACCTTGGAATCTTTGACTAAAGGGGCTACTAGTTGGGGGGCATTGCCTTCTACCCCTGCTTTGGACGAAAGATTCGCTAACTGTTGATAGGCGGCTAAATATTCAGGACGACAATCGGGATAGCCAGAATAGTCTACGGCATTAATTCCCAGATAAATCGCCTGGGCGTTTTTGGCTTCGGCGAGGGAAAGGGCGATCGCCATAAATACTGTATTGCGCCCTGGAACATAGGTAGAAGGAATAGTATCAGACTGTAAACCCCCTTGGGGAATCGCCATGGACTGATCCGTCAGGGAAGAGCCTCCCCACTGAGCAAGATCAATTTCGCTGATAAAGTGTTCTTTAATATCTAAGGCTGCGGCGATCTTTTTCGCTGCTGCTAACTCTTTTTCGTGTCTTTGACCATAACGGAAAGAAAGCGCAATAACCTGATACCCTTCGGCGATCGCGATCGCGGCTGTGGTGGCGGAATCCAATCCTCCAGAAAGTAAGACTACTGCTTTGTTCATTACTATTTATTTTAAAATCAAGGACTTTAGCTTCATCGTAAAAGCAAAGCAACCTAAAATCTACATCAAAATAAATAACGCCAGTTTAGTATTTGATGTAATTAACCAGTTTCTGGCAATACTCCCTCTTTAGGAGAAGAGTAAAGATACCATGTGCTTTAGCATTATCTTCGTGTCGCGCTCCAAGCGATCGCAACGGAATTGATGTACCCCACGGATCTCCATTTACCAAATTCTGGCGAGCACTTGCTTTTGGATAATTATTCAACTTAAAAATTGTCAATTCCTATTTTAAAGACAATTCTTGCGTAGGTTCTGAAAGTATTTTATTGTAAGAGATACTTGATCCAAATTCAAAGAGAATTTTATCTAATGTCTTTCCACAATTGGCTAATTCTTTGGTATTCAGGAATATTAATTGGACTATTATCTGGATTAGTTGGTATTGGTGGAGGCACAATTTTATTACCTTTATTAATTAATCTTGGCTATAGCCCAATTCAAAGTGTATCAACTAGTAGTTTGGTAATTAGCTTAACAACTCTATCAAGCTGTACTCGAAATTACCGCATGGGACATTTTGATATACGCAGAATTGTTTTTCTAGCAACACCTACTGTTATGGTTGCGCCCCTGGGAGTTTATTTATCAAGCAAAGTTCCTTCTTTTATTTTGTTAATCTGTTTCGGTATCTTTTTAGCCATCAACATTCTGTTAGCTAATATACGTAAAAATCTTCACCAGAAACAAAACAATCAACTTAAAAATGAGAACACAATTAATGTTGATCATGTTCAGCAAAATATTATTCAGCGGTCAAAGTCGACAGCTTCTTTGAACAAGATCCTTTCTCTGGAAGAAATTACAACTATTTACGAACAACGAGGCGGAGTGGCGTCTGCCTCGTTAGACAAGAAATATCCACTAGAAGACAATAAGGATAATAAACAGGGCGGCAAATATAATACTAGTCTTGCTCGGTTGATTACAGGAGCATTATCTGGTTTTCTCGCAGGCATATTTGGAATTGGCGGTGGGGCAATTATGGTGCCGATGCAAATGCTATTACTCAAAGAAAATATTAAAGTTGCTATTCAAACAAGTTTAGGGGTTATTTTCATCACCTCAATTTCTAATCTTCTAATTTATGCTCAACAAGGAAGTATTGAAGTTTTAACTGGGTTAACTCTTGGTTTTGGTGGGTTATGTGGAGCACAAGTTGGTAGTTACTATCTACCGAAATTAGCTAATAAAACGGTCAATTTCATCTTCAATGTAATTTTGGCAATTTTATCAGCCAACATGTTTTGGCAAGCGGGAATCAAGTATTGTGCGATCGCCCCTTGTGCTTAAACATTAGCAAAATTAATAAAAACTACATCAAAATAGTAGCAATTCAGCACTACCTAATCAAGAAATGTCATCTTTTTGGATTTTTTAGTAATTTTAATCTACCGTTAAATCTTTATTAATCTAAGTATGGTGTAATGGATAGGTCTATGTCAAAAATCGCTTATATTTACTTATATTTAAATTACTTGCAAATCTAGCATCTATGGATAATCTTCGATTTAAAGTTACTGGTGGCAGTTTAATATGGCTTTGACCTGGACGACGTTTGGCATTCGTCTACTGATCGCATTTTTCTTGGCGGTAGGAATTGGTATTGAAAGACAGTGGCTTAAAAGTAGAGCTGTACTAAAGACAAATGTATTAGTGACCCTTGGTGCGGCAATGTTTACGATGCTTTCTATTTTAACTCCTGGGGATGCCAGCCCCACTAGGATTGCTGCTCAAATAGTATCGGGAGTGGGTTTTTTGGGTGGCGGCGTAATTTTACGGGACGGAGGCAGCGTCAAAGGGACTAATACCGCTGCAACTATTTGGTGTGCCGCAGCAATAGGTTCATTGGTGGGTTCGGGTTTTTTTATCCCAGCCTATTTATCTACCTTGGCAGTAGTAGGGGCTAATTTACTAGGAAAACCCTTGGAAGAAGCTTTTAAAAAGCAACGGGACAAAGGACGTCAATCATTGCCTTTAGCTAATATGAAACTAGTAAAAAACCTAGAAATAATTCCCAACACACTAGAGGAGTCGCCATTACCGACAGATGATTATCAATATTGTTGTGATGTACTGTGCTTGTTGGAGTCTGAGACCCAAGTATTCGACTTGATTAATCAGTTTGCCCAGAAGCATAGTTTGAGCCCAACCAGAACACAAAGTAGCAATCTTCCCAGTCAAACCAAGCCTGAAGAGCTTGATGTAGAGCTTAAAGTTAATTTCACTAGTCTAGGTAAAAAGCTCGATTTATCTGACTCCGAAGAATTTATCCGACTGCTGAAAAGCGAGGCAAAAGTGAACTCTGTTAGTTGGCAATTGCTTTCAACTCGAACTTGGAGGCAATGAGTCAATAAACTCTCGACTCTTCAAAGCAACTATGTTACAATTACGCTTATAATAAGCTTTTAATTTGGGTATGTGTTCTTGGTTGACCATGACACATTGTATATTTATTACAGCTCAAGTTTTTTTGCTTGTTGGTTTTGAGCAAGATATTCCTCAGTGATTAAAATTAAGCAATCCAAACTTAAATATTTTAACCTTAATAAATAGTTAAAATACTATCTACGTGCAATTACCACGATTAAGATAAGTTTAAGAAGAATTGCTTTACGAGAAATTGCGGTTGTTGCTTAAGTATATTTAAAGGTAACTTTAAAGAGTTCGTCTGGTCGTAACTAGTTTTATCTACACTCACGCCTAAAACAAGAGTATTTAATAAAATTTGCAACTTGTCTTCACAAGTACAGGTGACGCGTTGTTTTCATCTTTCAGACTATTGTTTTCGCTTTCAAGAAAAATCAAGTAACTACTGATTGTTTTAGCTTTAAAACAATTTCTTTTCTATGTTTATATTACTATTTATATTATGTTTGATCCGCTAACAAATATTAATCAAAAAAACCTCTTACTTATTTTGTATGTAGTTACTTTATGTGTTTTTGCTCCTGGAATATATTATGTGAGCAATCGTAATTCTCCAGTGGATTCAGACAAGATAGACTCAGTGGGACAAAGAATAAGTTTAGGGGACAAAATATTAGTTGCTGCCCATAATAACTTGGCTAAACAGGCAGGAATTAAAGCCTTTGATCAGGGAGATTATGCTGCCGCTCAGGAAAGCTTTAGCTCGGCTTTAAAAAGCGATCGCAACGATCCCGAGGCGCGCATTTATCTTAATAACACCATCGCCGCTAAAACTAAAGATTCTTATCGAATTGCGGTTAGTGTGCCGATTGGGGGAGATCTCAATGTGGCGCAAGAAATTCTACGGGGAGTTGCCCAAGCACAAGATGAAGTTAATCGCCAGGGCGGTATTAATGGCAAATTAATGATGGTGGAAATTACTAATGATGATAATGATCCGAAAATTGCTCAGGAAGTAGCCAATCAGCTAGTTACAGACAAAAAAGTATTAGCAGTAATTGGACACAATGATAGCGATGTTTCTATTGCTGCTGCACCAATTTATGAGAAAAACGGTTTAGTCATGATCACGCCCACTAGTTCAGCCGAATCATTGTCAACCTTGGGAGATTATGTTTTTCGTTCCACTCCGAGCACTAGAGATTTAGCGGAAACCCTTGCTCAATATGTGGTCAAGGTAGCTGAGAAGGAAAACATTGCCATGTGTATCGATTCTGATTCTCAAGTTAGCACCTCCTTTCAAGAGAATTTTACCTGGGCGGTTTATAACCACGGTGGCAAAATTAACCCCCTTGACTGTGATTTAGCCGCAGCAGATTTTTTGCCAACCACAATTTCTTCTCAGGCAATTAGTATGGGTGCAGATGCCCTAGTGCTAGCTCCCTCAGTTCGTAAAGTAGAGGAGGCAATGGAAATTGTTAAAGCTAACGATGAGCGCTTAACGCTATTTGGTAATCATTCGATGACCAGCTATCAAACCCTTAAAGAAGGTCAGAAAGATGCTAATGGCATGATTCTCACCGTAGCTTGGTATCCGCCTGAGTCGGCTAATTCCTTTACTAAAGATGCTCAAAAACTATGGGGTGGAGCAGTTAACTGGCGTACGGCAATGGCTTATGATGCTACCAAGAGCATATCTGAGGCGATCGCTTTTGGTGCAGAAAGACAAAAAATCCAACAGGCTCTAGCTAACCCAGAATTCTCGGCTCAAGGAGCAAATTCCGAAATTACCTTCTTACCATCAGGCGATCGCAATTTGAGAGGTACTCTAGTAAAAGTTCAACCTGGTAAAAAATCAGGAACTGGTTATGATTTTGTAGCTCTAGATCGGGAATTAAGCTCAAATACTGCTAAATAAGCCCGATCATTTGCCACCACCACCCCCCAATTATTGTCCAAATAAATAAATAAGCAAGGCTAAGAATAAAACCCAACCTACACCAAGTAGTAGCGTCAACATATCCAGAACTATAGTAAATTGGTGCTTCAGCTGTAGCATAATGGGTTAAACAACCTGATAGGTTAACGAGAAAAGCCAAAACTAGAGCAGCATAAGTTGGTGATACCCCTAAAGAAATCGCCACAGACAGAAAAGCAGGATAAGTCGTGCTGGCAAGGGCTGCTTTACTGGCAAAAAAGTAACCACTATAAAAATAAACTATAGTTAAACAGGCAAAAGCAGCTTGCCACCATAAATGCTGAATGGCAATGCTAACCTCATTAGTTGCCCAATCAATTAAGCCAAAATCACTTAAAAAAGTCGCCATCATCAATAAAATAGAAAACCAAATGAAGATATCCCAGGTTTTGTGTTCCTGAATAATATCTTGCCAAGTTAATACTCCAGCAAATACGAGTAACACAATTCCGAGCAAACCCGTAGTAACGCTCTCTATTCCCCAAAGCTGTTTTCCCCATCCCCAAAAAAGCAGCAAGACTAAAAATATTGCTACCATTGCCCATTCTTGCTGATTGAGTTTGCCCATTGATTGCAGTTTTTCTTGGGCTAGTTTTGGGGCTTCGGTCGTAGACTGAAGCTCTGGAGGATAAAACCAATAAACTATCAAGGGCATAATTAATAAGCTGAGAAATCCAGGTACTGAAGCAGCTAAAGCCCAAGTTAGCCAATCTAATTCCACCCCAGCAATTTTTTGTGCCAGCTCTGCCATCAAAGGATTAGCTACCATCGCCGTTAAAAACAACGTAGTCGTAATTTGAGTTCCTTGGTAGGCGGTTGTCATTAAAAAAGCACCGATTTTTCGTTCGGTACCATCCCGAGGATCGCTATCATAAGCTGTTGATAAAGATTTGACGATGGGAAAAATTACACCGCCACATCTAGCATTCCCACTAGGCATTACAGGAGATAGCATTACATCCGTCATTAACAGACCATAACTCACTAGCAAGGTATTTCTGCCAAAAAGAGTAATAAATATATAGGCAATGCGTGTACCTAAACCAGTTTTAATAATTGCTCTAGCAACCAGAAAAGAACTAACGGTAAGCCAGACAGTTTTGTTACTAAAGCCACTTAATCCTTGCTCAATAGTTAGGGTATTGCTAACAACACAGAGGGTTAAAGCAATCATTCCCACAGCGCCAATCGGCATCGGCTTAGTGATAAAGCTGGCAATAGTAGCTAAAAAAATTGCCAATAAGTGCCACGTCTGTTGATTAACTTCTGGAGGAGATGGTAGTAGCCAAATGATGCCTCCAACTAAAAGCGGTAGCAACCAAGAGTTATATTTATTAGCCTTTTCGCCAATGCCAATAAATCCTAGTTGACGATAGATCAACCAGCCCAAGCTAGGTAAAATAAAAAGCAAATACTTAGCTAATGAATAATTCCCGAGTTTACGGTGATTTAGGAAAGTTGCTTTTGTCGTTTGCTGGTTAGTAATCGTTGATTGACGATATTTTTGATATAGGTGAGAACGTAAAAAACTTCGAGATACTTTGGTTGGTTGGGATTGCTCATTTATACCTTTATTGATACTTGAAGGCTTCATCAGCATTTAAAATTGAGGAGTTTACTGCAAGATTCATCTAAAGCATATATTCAGAAAAGATTTAGAACAAAAACTATCGAAAGTTAATATTGTGTTATCCAACAACCATTTGATTATTCAAAGTGGATACATTAACCTCCACTAGATGAGCCAGTAGATTAGATATGCGCCATCTATCAACTATGTTGCCCTGGCAAACGTTACTGGTTAACCCATAATTATCTGAAGCGTAATCTATGGTCAGAATATGGGATTCGCCATTGTGGTTACCCAGGCTATAGGTTTGGCATAACTGCAACAACTCACTCAGAATAGATAAAGTTGGCACTCTAAGATGGGCGATTTGTGCCATTTCTACGGGGGCAGTAATTAAACTTATTTCTCCAGGTTTGTGTTGAGAAAAATCTTGAGCGAGAGAAGGTAAATGACTTTGGCTGCCTGGAGCTTTGATATAAGCATAAATTGCTTGTTCAGTTGGTAAATCTTCTGGCTTGATGCCATAAAAGCTAAAGATATGATTGACTTCGGCAATAATGGTTTTAATTAAACTATTGGTATAATAGTTTGCGGTCAAATCGGCAATTACCTTGCCAGTTAGAGCTGAAAGAACATTAGTAGTTATATTTATGACTAATTTATTACATACAGCAGTACGTATTTTATTAGTATAGGTAGCAGCTATGCCATGTTGAGCAAATAAATCACATAGCTCTTTAATTTGAGTTTGTTGTTTTAAGTTGTCACTATCGTTTCTAGTTAAACCCAAAATTATGCGCGGGATTTTTTTGACTTGAATTTTTCCTTCTTCTATTTTTTGGCAGGGAGCTTTAACTACGCAGCCTACCAGAGTGCGATCGCCTAAATTATGGTGCAAGATACCATGGTGATCTACAGAATTTAGGTAACGCTGGGTACTTAATTTGTTAAACAGGTTTTGATTGAGGGTTGAGAGATAACTATCATTATTAAACCACCAGTAAGGAATACCATTTTGAGCATGAATTAGTATTGTGTCTGGGGTAGAATTGGCTTTAATGTAGGGAACAACTTTGATTAAATTGTTGCTTTTCACGGCAACAATAATAATGTCAAATTTTTGGTCTAAATCTGTTGCAGTATCAACAAATTCAACTCGTGGATGTAATGGTGAAATCCACAACCTCTCGCCATTGGCATAAAACAGTTGTAAACCTGACTCTTTTAGTTTTTTGGTATGGTCACTTCCAGGTTTGCCAGCAAAAGTTACCTTTAAGCCTGCTTTAACTAATGAAGCTCCCATCAGTGCGCCAATCGAGCCAGCACCTACAATTAAAATGTTGTTCACGAGATTTATATCCTACTTACATTTCAATGACTAGTGGGTCTTGATTATTTCAAATAATTTTGAAAATTATTGTATATAATCTCACCTTATTGATTCTTTTTACTTTGATACTTTTACTTTAGTAGACAGCCAAAACTTGAAGTATTTCAGCATAATCAGAGCTCAAACAACCGCGCGAAGAAGATATTTCAGAGTTATTTAGATTTATTAATTTTGATGCCTGTTTAGGAAATTTTGACGTTGAAAATCACTTCAATTCATTTTGAGCGCTTTTTATTGCTCGACAAGTGGATTAATAATCAATTTGTTGATACTTCAGTAGACAGCCAAAACTTTAAACAGAGTAGCCAAAAACTTTTTTAAGCTATCTATGAAAATGATTCTATAGAACCTAGATTAAATTTTAATTAAGTGATTAATATGAGACGTTAATCACAGTTTCTGATATGCTATCGCCACTTCATCTGTTCTAACTAAAACGCTCTCTTTCCTAGACTGAGAGACTGTTTGTAAAAAGAAAATAAAGAAGGTTGTTGATGAGGAAGATTAGACTGTAAAAGGAAAGAAATCAAACTAAATAAGTAGAGACAGTGA
>JBJOPG010000174.1:0-9878 GCA_046050865.1 Cyanobacteriota bacterium | reverse complement strand
AGAACGTCGCGGTTATGAGATTGTCGTTGCTGTCGATGGGGCGCAGGGGGTAGCAATGGCAAATACCGAAAATCCTGATTTAATTTTGATGGATATGAGCTTGCCGATTATGGATGGTTGGGAAGCCACAAAAAACATTAAAGCTAATACAACTACTCAATCAATTCCCATTATTGCTTTGACGGCTCATGCCATGTCTGGCGATCGCGAGCAAGCTCTCAAAGCGGGCTGTGATGACTACGATACCAAACCGATTGACTTACCCCGTTTATTGACCAAAATCGAGGTGTTTATTGCAACTAGTTAATTTCCTGGGATTACCCCCAGAGTAGTCTACGCGATTGGCTTCGCCATGCCTTCTGCAAACGCTATTAATAACCTGAATCTAACTATAAATTATTCTCAATGACCATAGACAGTCAATCTCCCTTATCTATACTTGCCCATCTGCGTCACGAACTACGTACGCCGATCAATGCCATCATTGGCTACAGCGAGATGCTATTAGAAGAAGTTGGAGAGACAAATCAGGATAGAGAATGTCTTGGGGAGGAACTGGAGCAGATTCGAGAATGTGGAGTTCAACTTCTTGCTTCAATCAATACTTTTTTAAATCCACCATCCCTTTCCCATAACCAGCCGAACCTCCAAGAAATTTTGGCTAATCCAGAACTGCAAGGCAAGCTTCAGGAACCTACTCAAGTGGTAATCAATTATTGTCAAAAACTTATTCCAACCGTAGAGACGGATTTTGTTGCCGATTTAGAAAAAATTAACCAGGCTGCTAATCGATTGCTAAATGAAATTGATAATATGGTCAATTTCAATAGTGTTGATTCATCCTTACAGCAGCCAGAAAAAAATGCGATCGCCGAAGGCGTGGCAGAGCCAATCCCGCAGCTTGAACAAAGTTTAATCGACTGTCAACTAGCCTCTCCCTCTCAAATCGATCTCGACCAACTCGACATTCAACTCAACATTGTAGATGGTCCTGATTTCTTGGAGATAGGGAAAATTGCGTCTAATCGTAGCAGTACTTTAAGCACAATTTTAGTCGTCGATGACAATGAAACTAATCGAGATTTACTATCGCGCCAGATACAAGCTCAAGGCTATCAAGCTATTACCGCTGTTGATGGCAAGCAAGCGATCAAGATGATCCAAACTGGAGACTACGACCTAATTCTCCTCGATATCATCATGCCAGAACTTGATGGTTATGAAGTATTAAAGTGGATTCGCAATAGTGATTGGAGGTATATTCCGACGATTATGATTTCGGCTCTTGATGAGATGGATAGTGTTATTCGGTGCATCGAAATGGGGGCTGAAGACTATTTGGCTAAACCATTTAATCCTGTATTTCTCAAAGCTAGAATCAGCGCTTGTTTAGAACAAAAAAGATTACGAGATCAAGAGTCTCTTTATGTAGCGCAACTTGCTGAAGCTAATGAAAAAATAATCAGCCTCAATAGTCGTTTGGAAGCTGAAAATATTCGTCTTAGTGCCGAGCTGGAGATCACGAAACGTCTACAGATGATGCTCTTGCCCAAAGAAAAAGAATTAAGTCAAATCGAAAATCTAGACATCGCGGGATTTATGGAGCCTGCCGATGAATTCGGGGGAGATTACTATGATGTACTTCAGCATCATGGTCGCATCACTATTGGTATTGGTGATGTAACGGGGCATGGTTTAGAAAGCGGAGTTTTAATGTTGATGGTGCAAACGGCTGTACGTACTCTCATGGAAAACAATGAAACTGAACCAAAAAAGTTTTTTGAAGTACTTAACCGCACTATTTATAAAAATGTGCAGCGAATGGATTCAAATAAAAATCTTTCTTTATGTTTAGTGAATTATCACGAAGGAGTTCTAAGTTTAAGTGGTCAACACGAAGAGCTAGTTGTGGTACGTTCTAATGGAGCAATCGAGAGAATTGATACCATTGATTTAGGCTTTCCGATTGGCTTAGAAGAAACTATTGAAGATTATGTCTTTCAAGCCCAAGTAAAGCTAAATACTGACGACGTAGCTGTATTGTACACAGATGGTGTTACGGAAGCAGAAAATAATTTAGGAGTACAGTATGGACTAGAAAATTTATGCTCCATAGTTAAACAAAGTTGTCAAGAATCGGCTCAAGGTATTAGACAATCTGTCATTGCTAATCTACGATCGCATATTGGTGTTCAAAAAGTCTACGATGACATCACCTTGGTCGTACTAAAGCAAAAGTGAATTAATTAATTAATCTTTAACTTTTATGGAAACTAATAACTTAACTACAAAATATAATATATTTGGCAGTTTTGAACAAAACTTACCTCCCAGTCAGGAATATTTAATCTTAAGTTTTTCTCCTGGGTCGATTCCCCTGCGTCAAAGGTGGCGCAATAATTGTCTATCTGCTGACTTTTTGGCTGACTATTTAAGTACATTTTTTTTGGGTAGTGAAGACCAAAAACCAGACTCGCAAAAACAAGCGGAGGTTAAAAGTGCTGTTAGCTACATTGCCAACGAGTTATTAGAAAATGCAATGAAATATGGTTTTGAAAAATCTCCATTTCCAATCAGCATTCAAATTCATTTAAATCCTGAGTTAATTATTTTTCAGCAAACTAATAGTATTCACTTTGAGCAAGTGCAAAAGTTTCAAGCACATATTGAAAAACTTATCAACGGCGACCCTGAAGAATTGTATATTCTGCAAATAGAAAAAAACGATGATGAACAATCTGGCTTAGGCTTTTTAACCATGCTCAATGATTATGGAGCAGAGTTGGGCTGGAAATTTGAAGATTTACCTGAAGAATCGTCTGAAATGGCTGTGACAACCATGGTACAGCTTAGTATTTGATTTTCGTAGCTTAATCAAGCAAAAAAAATCTTTTCACGGTTAAGACAACCTACAGGAGATCGCTATTTTTTCTACTTTTCTGTAATTCACAGTCTTAAATGATTCACCCAATTTAGTAATATTTACTTTTTATAAGCACAATGGAAATTAAAACCGAGAATTACAACATAGTATATGATAAAGCTTCTCAAAGTATTATCTTTGATGGTTCACTGCGTTTAAATGGTTCTGAAGAGTATATTACTATTTCTGAATTACTTGATAATGTGGTTAAAGGAGAACCTGAAAAAATTGTGTTAAACCTTAAAGAACTATCATTTCTCAATAGTTCAGGTATCAATATTTTGTCAAAATTTGTAATTAATGTCCGTAAGCAAAAAAATATTCAAATGATAGTACTCGGAGCCAAAAAAAATCCCTGGCAAGGTAAGTCATTAAAAAACTTACAAAGGCTAATGCCCTGTTTAAAACTGGAACTAGATTAATTGATTTAATATTTTCTTTAGACTAATTCTGATTTATTTACATAAGCATAATTTAAACTAAAATCTGCTCATGAGTAAGAGTCAATAAATTAGCCTGATTTCGTCCCCGATCTTTAGCCTGATAAAGTGCTTTATCAGCTAAATTTATTAATAATTCTGGCGAAAATTTAGGATTAGGGACAGTACTATAGACACCTAAACTAATCGTGACATATTCATCGACTGGGGATTTTTGATGAGTAATATGAAGTTGACGGACTTTAATTGTAATTTCTTGGGCAACTTGTAATGCTTTCTCACCATCCATTCCAGGTAAAATTACCCCAAATTCTTCCCCTCCATAGCGAGCAACCAAACCAGATCTAGATTCGATAGCACACTCTATAGCCAGAGCAACTTGTAGCAGACAATAGTCTCCTATAGGATGACCGTAAGTATCATTGTATAATTTGAAATAATCAATATCGCACAAAATCAAAGATATTGGGGTTCGGAGTTGCTTTGCTCTCTGCCACTCTTGTAGGAGGTAATCATCAAATCGACGGCGATTTGCCACCTGAGTCAAACTATCTAACACGCTTAGCTTTTCCAACTCACGATTCGCTTGATGTAGAGCAGCTTGAGCTTTCTGGCGATCGCAAATTTCATTTCGTAGTTGAGATTCCACTAAATCAGCGTGCTCAGTAGTAGTTTCTAGAATAATTTCCAGATCCGCTTTTTCTAGTTTTATTTCTTCTAGCTCTTGGCGTAAATGTTCAATTTGAAATAGTAGTTGCTCCCTAGCTATCTGATCTTCTAAAGGAGACTGGAATTCACCTAAATCAAGTTTAATAGGATTGGCAATCTCTGCCAAAATAACAGTTTCTAATATTTCTTTGTCTAGTGGTTTAAACAAAAAATACCCTTGACCATATTCACATTTCAAAGCTTTCAATTGAGCTAGTTGATTAACTGTTTCTATCCCTTCCGCAATGGTATCCATTCCTAAATTACGAGCAAGAGTTACAATAGCACGAATAATCCCTAATTTTTCGCTATTATCTTCGATACTGCTAACAAAAGAACGATCTATTTTGAGAGTATCAAAAGGAAATTGATGTAAATAACTCAAAGAAGAATAGCCCGTGCCAAAATCATCCAAAGAAAATTGTATCCCCAAAGCCTTAAGCTCTTTAAGAATAGAAATAGTAGCATTTGTATCTTCAACTAAAGAACTTTCAGTTATTTCTAATTTCAAGCTATGAGGATCAAGTTTTGTTTCTTGCAAAATATGTTTTACGCTTTCAACAAAATCAGGTTGCGCTAATTGTTTACTTGATATATTAACGCTAACTTTCCAAAAATCTATGGTGCCAAATTGTAGTTGCCAAGCAAACATCTGGCTGCATGCTTCTTTCAATACCCAAGAACCCAAAGGAACAATTAACCCTGTTTCTTCTACTAAAGAAATAAATTCTCCAGGAGCTACTAACCCGCGAATCGGATGTCTCCAACGAAGTAAAACCTCAAACCCTTTTATTCTGTTATCTGTTAAAGATATAATTGGCTGGTAATACAAAATAAATTCTTCACGTTTAATTGCCCAGCGCAAATCATTTTCTAATTGCAGAAGAGTTAAGGCTTTGCCACGCATCGACTGATTAAAAATTTGGTAATGACATTTACCTTGTCTTTTTGCATCTGATACTGCTAATTCAGCATCTCGTATTAAATCCTCTGGTTTAGTATAATCCTTGGAACCCAAGGCAATGCCAATACTAGCTTCAATAAAAACTTCATAGCCTTCAAGATTGAATGGTATAGTTAATTCTCGATGAATTCTTTCAGCAATGTTTGTAGCATAACTAATATTTTCAATATTGTTTAATAAAATGACAAATTCATCATTACTAAGACGGGCAATAAAATCTTGAGAACGTAAACAAGCTTTCAGGCGTTGAGAAACAGCAATTAATAATTGATCTCCTAAAATACGACCTAAACTACTATTAATTACTTTGAAGCGGTTTATATCGATAAATAAAACAGCGAATATATAATTTAATCGCTCTGTAGACAAAACAACTAATCGATCAATACATTCTAATAATAAATTATGATTTGGCAAATTAGTAAGCTGATCGTAATTAGAACTATTTAATACTTGCTCTGACGTTTTATATGACTCAATATCGATGGTTTCATTAATGCTATTAGATCTTGTTTGATTTTGATTAATAATCAGAAATTGTTGATTGTCTGAATTTTGCCAAAAATCAGGGTGAATATTTATTTTGCTTACAAATATTTCTAAATTATCAAGTTTTTTAGGACAAATCGAATTTATTGACCAAGGGACTTCATTGGGTTTGAAATATATATCTTCTTGTAAAAGATTTTCAGTCAGAGAATAAAACCAATCCTCCAGAAGCTCTAAATCATTGTGGTTGCCCAAGATTTCTTCAGCAGCAGAATTAAAAACCAGACGTTTTATTTGACTATCAAAAATAACTATGGCACTATCTATATCTTCTAAAATCGAAATATAATCAGATAATATTTCTAGTGATCTAATTTTATTTTTAAGCTTAAACTGCATTTTATAGATCATTGTTTTTCTTTTTTGAAAATGTAGATAATATCAAGTATTTGTTAGTGATTAATGGGTATACTTCAAAATGCAAAGAGCTTTATGGCAGCTTTTTTCAGAAAAATAAACAGGTCATTTAGCGATCGACATAACACAGTCTCTAATAACCTAAAACTATCTAATAGGAATAGCTGTGATTAGGATCAAATATTGTGGCGCAAAATAATGATGGAAATAATTGATGGTTATATTGGCGATGTCATCGGTTTTGATATCAAAGCTTTTTGGATTGCTATCTTATATAAAAGATTATTTGCTTGACTTCAATGGTTCTGTCTCCTTTCGCAAACCTCAAAAATTAAAGTCCTCAGATAAACCACCTAATTTAATGTGGTCATCGCTAATTTTAAAAAACTACAATAGTAATCGTCACGATCATAATTCATCGTGAAAATCCTCTAGTAGTAATTAGCGATGATTAGCAAATCGATTCTTAAGCAGCAGAATTATTTACAGATTATTCTGGTACTCTCCATTTGGCTGTTGGGTAATATCTGGACGTATCAATGGTTAATTGAATCGCTACAAGATACTAATTATTTAAATTTAATTTTATTCAGTATTGGTTTTGTTGCCTTACTAACTCAGCTAACCCGCGCTAACTTCTTTAAGACAGAATCGTTCAAGTTTCAATTTAGTCCCTATCCCTTCCTGCTCATGATAGGAGGGGAGATGGGGGCAATTATTTTAAAATGGTCTCTCAATGTTCCTCAGCTAACCTTATTGTGTTTTATCCTGGGAAGTTATGGTTTAATCGGTTTATTCATTTCTGCTGCTGCCTGGGATCGGGGTTTAACTCTTGCCACCATCACCGCTTGCGTCGTTCCTTTTTTGGTAGCTTTTAATAGTGGTTTAGGTTTTCCTGTACGGGTGATTACTGCCCACGCAGTCGCTCAAGCCCTGGGGGATTTTCATCTGAGTGCAGTTTCTTCCCATGACATCATTGTGATGGAAAACGGGATTGCTCAGGTGGATTTACCCTGTAGCGGGATGAAAAGTCTCTGGACAGGAACGGTATTTTTGTTAGGCGCTACTTGGTTAGAAAGTCGTCAGTTAGGTTTTCGTTGGTTGCTAGTGGCGATCGCCAATTTATTATTTTTAATCGCTGCCAATATCATCCGCGTATTAATCCTCGTCATCACCATCGAAGTTTTAGGACAACAGCAAATTGCTGATGTGCTCCACCTACCGTTAGGTATTGTGGGCTTTATAATTGCCAGTGGTTTAACTTGGATTTTATTACAACAAGTTCCAACAGTTCCTCAGAATTCGCCGAATTTATCCCTGACTTCAGAGCCGAAATATCCTCATCAACTTAATAATCGTTTTAATTATCAAAGATTGTTATCAATAGTCATAATTCTAGGGATTATCGGACAGTTTCAGCCATTTCAATCGGCTCCCATTGCCTTACAGGCAATTGATTTACCCCCAGCCATAGCGACAGAAACTCTCCCTTTAACTCCTGCTGAGACTGATTTTTTTGCTAGCCCGGCTAATCCTGTGGTGCAGAAATTAAGTTTTCAAAGCGATCGCCTTACAGGTTCCATGTTAATGGTCGCTAGCGATACCTGGCAGTCCCACCATCCACCAGAACTATGTTTTTTAGGCAATGGTTTCAAGGTAGATTCCATGAATTCTACTTTGCTGAATGATTCCATTCACGCCCGATGGTTGTCCCTCCAAAACGGCGAACTGTCCGCAGCCTATTGGTTTCAATCAGAGCAATCCACTACCGATGATTTTGTGGCGCGTATTTGGGATCATATCTCCCAGCGTAATAAGACCTGGGTCTTAGTGTCCGTGTTGTTTGACCATGCAGAAAATCCTAACAGCACTGAGATTAAAAACTTTAGCAACAGTATCTATCAAACGATTAATCAGAACTATTTTCAGAGCTAGCGATCGCTTTATACCTATAACTTATTATTTTTTCAAGTAAATCAATGGAAAACCTAAAATTATTCCGCAATGTCATTTTTCAAACTATCTTTTGGGGTTGGAACTTAATCTTTCTCAGCGTAGTTTACTGTGGCATTGCTCCCTGGGTAGGAATTTGGCTGATTATCGCCACCTTTGAAGGAGTTATCCCCCTTGATTTTGCTTTAACCTTACTCTCTTTAATTGCTGTCCCCACAGCCAGTACTTTCTATGGATTAAGGTATTTCCGACAGCAGCCCGAAAAACTGATCCGCTGGTTTTACGGAGTGGAAGCACCGCTTGTTACCTGGTGTTTAGTACGATTGTTTTTGATTCGCGAATTAACCTTTGCTAATACCCTAATATTAGGGACGATGCTCGTATGTATCGCCGCATTTGCGATCGAGGTTTTACGAGGATATCGAGCAAATCAAAAGGTATTTTCTTGGGTACAGGCGATCGCCCATACCCTGATGTTATTCACTGGAGTATATCTGGGGACAGTCTTGCTATTTTATGCCATCCCCGTTGCTGCCTATGTAATTGAAAGAGCTTACTATTTTGCAGTAGGATTTTTCTCATTTAACTGGCTTGAGGGATTTTGGGAAAGCTTAACTTACATAGCCGATTTTAGATACTTCCTCTCGTTTTCCATCATGGGATTATGCCTGGTACTTCTCTTCGGTTTTAGTGCCAGTCTTTTTGTGGGGATGCCCTTCGCCATTACTCATCTCTATATCAATTCAGGGAGAAAAATCCTTCGGGCTTTTACCCAGCAACATGGCAACTTAAGAACGATTCAAGTCGGCACAGTGGTTGTGGTCACGTGGCTAATAATCTTCAATGTCTTTAATCAGCAACCCCAAGTTAAAGCATTTAGCTTATTAGAATCTTCTTTGAATCGATCAGAACTACTGGCTGAATCTAGCGCAATTCGCCGTGGATTAATCAATGCAAATCTTTATCCCTATCGTTATCTCAGCACGCGGGAAGGTAATGACCACATTTATAAGATGTACAATGAGCTGCACTTACCTCAGTCCGTTTCGCGTTTTTTCCAGAATCGATATAATCAGCTCTTGGCGCCGTTTTTATATCAGGGTTCCCAGGATGATGTAGAAAAAGCTGCCCAGCTTTATGCAGAATTCTTCGATGCTCCGATTCAACAAGCCGAACGTCGAGCAGTACGTCATGCGATTCAGTCAACAGCCATAGTAGACGAAGCAAAAGCGGGATTACTTAATATTGACCAGAAGAAAGTTTGGTTAGCTAAACAAGAAGTGAACATCAATCCTCAGGGAGATTGGGCGGATGTAGAAATCCACGAAGTCTATGAAAATCAAACTAATGATGTGGAAGAGATTCTTTACTATTTTTCCTTACCTGAAAGTGGCGTTTTGCTTATCAAGTAGCTCCCAGAGGGGCAGCCCAGGAAGTATATAATGCCCAGGTTGAGCGGACTCGCCCCGTAGATCCTGCTTTGCTAGAACAGGTAGGCCCTGGACAATATCGCTTGAGAGCTTTTCCCGTCCCCCCTAAAAGAACTATTAGCAATAATGGCAGCAACTTAGATACACCACAAATGCACCTCTGGTTGACTTATAAAGTGATGCAACAGGAGCAGGGCTGGGCATTACCCAGGCTAGCGGAAAAACGTAATATCTTCTGGACGTGGCAGACTAAACGAATTCGGGATGGCAAAATCAAATGGTTGTTTGAAGATGCTTGGCTAGAAAACTTTGGCGGTCAACCAAATAACTTAGCCAGAAAAACTCATCAACTTAATTTACAGGATGGATATGCTGTTGCCGTGAAGCCCTTGAGTCAGCAAGATTATGCTTTACCCCAGAACCAAAAATATGCTCTAATTTTGGATACTTCTTACAGTATGGGCGATCGCCAAGCAGAGATCCGTGAATCGATTGACTGGTGGCAAAAGAATTTAACTAGCATATCTAATAACCAAGTTGATCTATATCTTACG
>JBJOPG010000173.1:0-9606 GCA_046050865.1 Cyanobacteriota bacterium | reverse complement strand
CATCTATCGAGACGACGGTTTGAAAAAGCTTTGGGAATTGCCCCTACTGAAGATAGTAGTGGCGACAAGAAGGGCAAATCCATTATTGGTGGCTCTGATCTGTGTCGTATCGCTTTATGGCAGTGGCTTTTTACTCGTATCGAGGTCAAACGCAATCGACCACAAAACGAGATTGGCATCAAGCTAGGGCAATATTGCGATCGCGAAAAAGCCACGGGCAAACCAATTAGACTCGTTAGGATGAGACTAGCGGCTAAAAGTGCCAGATTATTATTTGCCGAACTGGTCAAAGAACTGGCTCTAGCAAAACACTAGTAACAAATATTCTGAGTATACTGGTACGTCTCTATTACTTAGGAATAACCAAGGGGTAGATCTGTCAATTTGCCCTCTTTTTTCGTCTTAAAATAACTAGAGGGAAAACCTAATACTCGTAAACCTTGTTCGCGGTAATCTTGGTTTAGCTGTTCTAATCCTTGGTATTGGGGAGTATAGCCACAGTAGGAAGCGACATTAACAATCAGCAATACCTTGCCCTGATAATCGGCAAATGTTTCAGATTTACCTGTGATATTTTTGACGGCTATGTCAGATATATTGCTCATGTTCTACTAAAAAACTCGATTAATTATTAATTAAAGATGCCAGATCGTACTCTACCATTATCTCTTGATACTCAGGTAATCAGAATTGATGACTTATCAGTGAGAATCTCTCCTACTGCTGCTGACCTGACTCAAGATGTGGCGAGGCTGGCGCAGGAGTATCTACAATCACTACTCCAGCAACAAGAGACTGTTAGCATCATTTTAGCCACCGGGAATTCTCAGCTAGAGTTTTTAAGGGCGATCGCCCAGGGAAATCAATTAGATTGGTCGCGGATTATTCTCTTTCATCTCGACGAGTATTTAGGTATCGCGGCTGATCATCCTGGTAGTTTTCGTTACTATTTACGCCAGAAAGTAGAAGTACAAGTTCAACCCCGCCAATTTCATTACCTAGCAGGAGACGCCTCGCAACCTTTAGCTGAATGCGATCGCTATCGTCATTTATTACAGCAACAGATCATTGATTTATGTATGTTAGGCATTGGCGATAATGGACATCTGGCATTTAATGAGCCTAGTGTGGCTGATTTCAATGATTCTCAAGTAGTCAAGTTAGTCAAACTGGAAACCAAAACGCGACAACAACAGGTAAATGGGGGGTATTTCCCTGATTTAGCCTCCGTCCCCAACTATGCCTATACTTTAACCATTCCAGCTATTCGTACTGCTGAGCGAGTGTTTTGTTTGGCTGGAGGCAGAAATAAACAGGGGGTGGTCAAACAAACCCTGGAAAGGGCGATCGCCCCCGATTTCCCGGCAACTATTTTACGCACTTTCCCCCAGGCGACTCTATTTTGCGATCGCGCAGCGTACCTGAAAGGTAATCGCGATTCTTTTGGTAAATAATTTTAGTAATCCATAGACTTCTTGCATGAATAAAAGATTAATTCTTTTTCCCTTTTACCTTTTACCTTTTCCCTCTTGGAAAGCCTATCCTTTAGGGCAAAAAGTCAAATCATCCCTTAACGATCGCCCCAAAATCCGCTAAAACTCTAGCGTGATTCCGCAACAATCCTAAAATATTTAAGCGATTGCGTTTAACATCAGGATTTTCTGCCATGACTAAGACACTATTTTCGCCATCAAAAAAGTTACTCACCACGGGAGCAATTTTCACTAAGCCATCAATTAATAATTGATAATTCCGTTCTTGTTGTGCGGCTTCTGTCTGAGGTAATAAATCTACTAGTGCCTGATAAAAAGCTGATTCAGAGGATTCGGCAAACAGTTCAGGATTCACTAAACCTTGAGGATCTAAAGCCTGGGTATCTAAGTCCCCTTTGCTTGCCAGACGAGCGGAGCGATTGATCGTTTCATAGATCTGATTTAGGTTGCCGTTATCACGGGTTGATTGTAAGAATAAAGCGCGATCGCGCACATCTAAAAGATCTTCTAAAGCTCTTTGAGCATATTCTGGATCATTATCTCCCACCACGGCATTAACTAGGTCATAATCCACCTGCTTTTCATCTTGTAGCAGGGTACGTACTCGTTGCAGAAAAAACTCTTGCAAAGCTGTTAACGGAGATTCGCGATCGCTGTGGGCAGAAACAAAATCTGCTGCTCCCTGTTGGAGTAATTGATTGAGATTAAGGGGCAAATCTGCTGACCAGGTAATATTGACGATGCCATTAGCTGCTCGACGGAGGGCGAAAGGATCGGATGAACCAGTGGGAATCATGCCTAAGCCAAAGATGCCGACTAAAGTGTCCAGGCGATCAGCTATACCTACTACCTGACCATTTAAGGTGGTGGGCATTATGTCCTCGGCACCCCTGGGCAAATAATGTTCAAAAATGCCTTTAGCTACCGTTGCGGACTCCCCGCTTACCAGCGCGTACTTTTCCCCCATAACGCCCTGTAGTTCAGGAAACTCATAAACCATTTGCGTTACCAGGTCTGCTTTACATAATAGAGCGGTGCTTTCAATCTCGTTTTGCTGAGACTCATCCACATTCAACTGTTCGGCAGTCATTTTAGCCGTATCAATAATGCGGTCAACCTTGTCCCGCATGGAACCTAAATCTTCTTGAAAGGTAACATTTTCCAGTTGAGGCAGATAGGTATCTAAATGCTCATCGCAATCCGCCTGATAGAAAAATTGGGCATCCGCCAGCCGCGCTCGAATAACCCTACCGTTTCCTTCGGCAATGACATCTTTCTTCTGCGGATCGCCATTGGCAATCGTAATAAAGTTAGGCAATAAAGCGCCATCATTCCCTGGTTGATGCAGCGGAAAATAACGCTGATGACTGACCATTACCGTAGTAATTACCTCTGTTGGCAGGGTGAGAAATTCCGCTGCAAATTTACCTGTAACTGCGGTAGGGTATTCTACCAGATCGACGACTTCTGCCAATAGAGCAGGGTATATTTCAGCTCTCCCGCCGATTAACTTGGCTTCTGCTAAGATACCTGCTTCAATCTTGGCTTTTCTAACAGTAGAATCTACTTCCACCGACGCTGTACGCATCACTTCCACGTAATCTGTGGCTTGCTCGATGGCGATCGCTTCAGGATGCAATACTCGATGTCCCCGAGAAAGGCGATCGCTTTGAATACTTTCGGAACCATTAACCAGTTCTAGAGGCAAAACCTCCCTGTCCCATAATGCCACCAGCCAGCGAATCGGACGGGGAAAACGGAAGTCACCGTCTCCCCAGCGCATAAAACGTTTACCTTCTAAACCAGTAATCCACTGAAGACATAAATCTTGTAAAATCTCTCGGGTCTGACGACCTGCAATCTGCTTTTGAATAAAGACAAATTCACCTTTATCAGTATCACGAATTTCTAAATCTGCTAAATTCACCCCCTGCTTACGGGCAAAACCAGCTGCGGCTGGAGTCGGCTGACCATCTTTAAATGCTGCTGATACTGGGGGGCCTTTAATTTCCTCTTCTCGATCTGCTTGGCGATCGCCAAGCCCTTTGATCAATACAGCTAAACGACGAGGAGTTCCATAGTATTCAACGCTGGCGGGATTAAGAAACTGTGCTGACAAGCTCTGAGGAATTTTAGTCTGCCATTGGGCGATCGCACTGCTGACAAAATCTGCGGGTAATTCTTCTGTACCGACTTCCAACAAAAAACTAGCCATAAAAAAGATTTACTTACTGCCGTATCGTTTAAACAGGATAGCAGTTATCCGTGTTCCTTCTAAGTTATTCCTGCCCAAGACAAAATTTTCAGTATCTATATCTATGCAATTATCTATGGAATGAGATGAAGTAATCACATTGATTGTCACCAAATATCTACATAAAAAATAAAAAATAAAAAAAAGATCTTAAATTTGGAATATTTGCCAACCCTCTGTACACTTAGGTTTGTATGCCAAATTACACTTTTTTGGAAAATATTTTTTAGGGGATTACCCAAATTTACTCTTTCCCCTGGTAAAGTTTTTAACTGTACACATTTCTCAATCTTTCTATCGAACGGCATTTTTGCCGGGAATCATAAGCAAAACGTGCTCTAAAAGTAGCCGTAGTTTTTGCATGTCTATTGGTGTACAACAACAAATTTAATTTAAGCGAAAAAATGCCTGATTCTTTAACTACCGAGACTTTGACCACTGATTCCTTAACCACTGGAAACACAACAACGGACAACACTGATTTAACTAATACGGATAATTCTGACCCTCAAGCCACAGAAAGTACGGACAGTCTGTATCCAGTAGATACCAATGATCCATCCAGCGAAGCTGACAATCTCATCTTTGACGACTCAAGTAGTCAAGACAATACCACTGTTGCCGCAGAACCCGATACCGCAGAACCTGTTGCCGCAGAACCTGTTGCCGCAGAACCCGATACCGCAGCAAGTGGTGGAAACGTCATTGATGTAGATGATGATTTCGGTGGTGATTTACAAAGTGCGATCGCGGCAGCTAACAGTGGCGATGTAGTTAGGTTGGGCAACCACGTCTATACAGCTTCTGGAATTGACATCGACAAGGATATTACCCTTGAGGGTCAAGGAGACACTGTAATTGATGGAGGCGGTTCGGCAGACCCTATCTTAAATGTGACTCAAGATGCTGACGGTGCAACTATCCAAAACCTAGAATTAACTAACTCTAATATTGGCATTTACACTTATGGCGCAGAAAACTTAACCGTGCAAAATGTAGATATCAATAACATTGGTCTTACCCAAACCGACGTTAATGGTCAAAGCAATACTGGCATGGTTTTCAATAGCGCCGATGGACTGCAAGTCATCAATTGTAACCTCAATGATATAGGGAGAAAAGGTATTGGGGTTGGCGATACCGTCGGGGCAGTGATTAGTGATGTCTCAGTCGAAAATGTTAATTTAGATGGTCAACATGCCGTGAACCATGATGCTGCTGGGGTTAAATTCTACAATACTACTGACAGCGTAGTTCAAAATAGTTATTTCGCAAATAACAATGCCAACTCCATTTGGTTTGATACCACTACTGGTACGTCGATCACAAATAATACTGTCGAAGGTGTGGGGACAGGAGACATCAGTGGTATTTATGCCGAAAAAAGCCCCGATTCCAGTGCCAGCAATAATTCCGTTACTGGTGTTGATGGACATGTAGGCTTTGATGCTACAGGACTTACAACTGAAACATTGGATTTGGGCAAAAACGATTTCTCTAATCAACTTCTTAATACCCCAGACTATTTTGTTGATGCGGGTGCTGAAACCCTAATTGCTACAACTGAAGATCCATCAGAAGCTGACTTTGGCCTAATTCAAGATGCCTATGTTGCTGGTGATATCGTTTAGTTGGTTTTCTAAAAATCAATTGTTCATTGAATGTCTGCATTTGAGGGAAATACTACTCGTGGTGTATTAGTTATTCACTCTCAAAATCTTGACATAATAGCGAAAGTTATAGCTATCGTACTTGAATTCCCAAGATCGCTGTAGAAAGGTGATTACAAAAGCTGTACAATGTTACGGTGTGGGGAGGTGTCGGTTTTCTTGGATTCAAGTTAAATTCTATATTCTGGTCGCATCAAAGACTAAACCAAAGTTTTTTAAGTTTATATTTAGACTATTAAAAAACTATTGTTTGGTCTTTAATTTTTGCAAATTTGTAAATTATCTGAAAAAAGCAGACCTCTTGCACGAATAAGTAAGTCAACCTAATTAGAGGAATTATCTCTTTCTTTACTTTTAATTGTTCAATGTAATTCAACCTAAAATTGACAATATAAGACGATATAACTATTTTGTAAGTTCCCAAAATATATGTTTAAAAAACATTAAACAACATCAAAAAATATCTTGAAAAAGTTGTTGCTATACCTATCTTCTTCTTTACTTTTTATGCTTATCTTATACAAACTAACTTAAATAAGTAAAGAAATTTTTACAGAGAACCAACATGAAACTTGAATTTAAAGCTTTATCAATTACTTTGGGTTTAGTCGCACTTTTAGGGACTTCTACTGCTGTTAGAAGTGGTACTCCAGATATTAGCGATGTAGAAAATTCGGTAGAAGAAATAGTTCCTAATGGAACAGAATTGGGAGATAGTGAAGATGCTGAAGCTATGGATGCAGAAACTTCTGATACCCAAGCAGTTGATCAGGCAGCAGACGTTGAAGCTCCCGCAGTCGAAGATGCTGAGGCAGTAGATATGGAAACTCCTGATACTGAAGCAGTTGATCAGGCAGCAGACGTTGAAGCTCCTGAAGTCGAAGATGCTGAAGCGTTAGATATGGAAGCTCCTGATACCGAAGCAGTTGATAAAACAGCAGATGTTGAAGCTCCTGAAGTCGAAGGTGCTGAAGCTGTAGATATGGAAACATCTGATACCGAGGTCGTTGACGAAGCTGAAGATACAGCAGTAAAAGATGCAGAAGCCGAAGCATCCAGCGAAATTGAAGATGCAGAAGCAGCGGATATGGAAGCCCCTGAATTAGAAGCAGAACAGCAAGCTGAGTCTGTAGATGAATCTAGCGCCACAGAGGAATCCGTAGATAGTACAGTTGATACTGTCAAAAATGGTGTTGATGATGTTAAATCTCAGTTCTAATTTAACTAGAAAATAAAACTAGAAATTGCCTGCTCATGGACTCAACATGATAAATTTAAAAGTCTTCCTGATTATTTTGGGAGGATTTTTTTCTTTGATTTGTCTGTCAAATTAGATTTTTAGATTTCATGCTGGTTTGGGGTTGGTTTAAGAAGGATTATCTTGTTGATAAGCTAAATAAGCAGCTTCTAAAAACTGGCTGTTGCTATAGCCTTCCGGCGGATTATCTAAACGAATAATCTCTCTAACTTGTTCCGCAAGTTTTCGACTCAGTTGGTGCTGATATTCCAACATAATATTTTTGCGCCGCTGAAGAAAATCACGGATTGTAGCAAAGTCTTCGGGGCGTAAATTATCAATTTCAGCTTCAATACTTAGTTGAGCTGCTAAGTTTTTAGCCTCAGTGGAAATCTCAACCTGGGCTAGCTTTGATGATTCTTCTTGAACAACAATTGTTCCTGCCAGTATATCTCCTAAGCGCTTTTCTTGCTGACTAAAAACAATAAAAAACACCCCAACAAATAGTAAATCGTCTACTGGTCTTAATAAAGCTCGTAAAAGTGCTTGAGGTAATCTTTCTGGTTTACCATTGTCGCGAATAACTCTAATTTTTGTCCATTTTTTACCTAAGGTTTGTCCATGCCACAAAGTTTCTAGGACTACAAAATAACCAACATAGATACCAAACACAATCATGGCTTGAATTGCCCAAATCCACTGTGCCAGAAGACTTGAGAATCCACTGCTAATGAAATTAGGCACTAGTTGAAAAGCCAAGAAAGCACTAAGTATCCAAACCAGTAAAATTGTTAACCCGCCAATAATATAATCAATAATTAAAGCAAAAGAACGATTACCAATTCCCGCTAAGGTAAACTCAAGTTCTACACTTTCTGGAGTTTGTAAATTGACTTGATTAAAAAAACGCATATATATTCAACGGACTAGAAAAATTCTTATAGGAGTAATCTCTGACTGAGACTTTGAGTCTAGCTTGATTCTTCATCCATAGCTGTGATCTAAGGGATTAATTGAACTCCAAACTCATTCTCCTACCCAATCAGGAAAGATCAATGTTTAATGATGGATGGTAATTACTTTTTCAACCTCTAGACTCAATATTATGTCCGCAGGGTCATTCAAACAAGATGGTTTAAACTGGCGCTTTAATTTAATTAAGCAAAAGTTTGGAGAATGGATCGAATATCAAACTTCTCAGTTAAATCTTAATCCTGATTGGGACTGGAAATCTTGGCAATCGAGCGTATTATGGCAAATTATTAGGTTCTGTCTCTGGTCAACGATCGCTATTTTGCTAGTTTGGATGACCTGGCAACTATGGTTACTATTACGTCCCTATGTTCAACGTTGGCGAAGATCGAGCGATCGCTCTACATTTTTGACTCCTCTTATCGAAACACCGCAACTATCCGCAGCAGATTGGGTGGAGCGATCGCAAGCCGCTAGAGTGGAGGGCAACTATCGTCAGGCAATTTTTTGTCTCTATCAGGCAATGTTAAAGCTATTAGATGAAAGAGGCATCATTCCCGCTCAACTTAGTCTGACGGATGAAGAATATCGGCGATCGCTGGAGAAAATTCCCGTGACTCCCGTAACTCCCTACGAATTATTATTATTAACCCATCAAAAACTTTGTTTTAGTCAAGCAGAGGCAGATAGAGCTTTGTTTGAAGAGTGCCAACAAGCTTATCGACAAATTGCCAGTTAGATCCGCAAATTTATTAGCTAAACCGCAAGTATTTTAACGTCAGTATTTTAAACCTTATAACTTGATCAATCATGTCAAATTTTCGTCAACGCAAATGGTTATGGATCGGCATTGCGATCGCCGTACTGATGGCTTTAACTCTAATTGCTGCCCCTAATAGTGGTGGACGGAAAAATGACAGTGGCTCTACTTATGGCAGAAGTCCTGATGGTTATGGCGCTTGGTATGAATATATGACTAAACAAGAAATTTCCATTGAGCGTTGGCGCAAACCTTTTCCTCAGTTCATAGCAGCTAAGATTCAAGATGCTACTTATCTCAAAATTCTGAGCAAGAGCGATTATTTGCTAGGTCCACTAAGCATTCCTTCTGCTGATGAGTCAAACTGGGTTAGTCAAGGAAATACCCTGGTTATTATTGGTCGGTATATGCCTGCTACGGGGGCACCTTTTGAAGGTTTAATTCCATATCATCCAGATACGTTATCGAATGATCAAATCAAAATAGCCACTACCCGTCGTTTTCGAGGGATAGAAAAGAACCAAAACATCCAAAATATTCTCCAAGATCGTTATGGTGCAGTAGTTTGGCAGGAAACCATCGGTAAAGGGAAAGTCATTTACTGTACCACTCCCTATCTAGCCGCCAACGCTTATCAAGACCACCGCGACAATTATCAATTTTTGGCAGCATTGGTGAGTGACCATCCTACTATCTGGGTGGATGAATATATTCATGGCTACAAAGACAAAGAAACCATTGCCGAAGAGCAACAGGAGAGTATCTTTAGTTATTTAGCCAGAACTCCTTGGTTTTTACTCTTTATTCAAGCAGTTCTCATGGCTATTGTGGCTGCTTTTGCTGCTTTTCGTTCTTTCGGTCTGCCCATTAAACCTCAAACGACAATCACTGACAATAGTATTGCCTATATTGAGGCTTTAGCAGGAGTTTTGGAGAAAGCTAATAGTACTGATTTTGTGGTGGAAGCGATCGCTAAAGATGAACAGCGCAAGTTACAAAAGTCACTGGGGCTGGGTAAGTCTTTAGTTGACGATCAAGCCTTACTGAAAGCCTATAAAAAACAGTCAAGTGCCACAGCAGAAGATTTAAGTCAGTTATTAGCAGTGAGTAAGGCTGGCAAGAAAATTAGTGATGCCCAATTAATTACCTGGATTCAACAATGGCAGAAGCTAAATCAGATTAAGAAAAATTAGTAATTTAGGGGTTTAGGGATTTAGGGA
>JBJOPG010000172.1:0-9764 GCA_046050865.1 Cyanobacteriota bacterium | reverse complement strand
AAACTAGGATCTTCTTTAGTTAGAGAAATCCGTTGTCCTTTCTTTAAATTAATTGCCATGGTTTTGATTACTAATTACTAAACTAATTACTGTTCATGCCGAAACACTTGCTTTAATTTTATTGATAGCGATCTAACAATGCCTGTAAGCCACCTTGATAACCTGCTCCCACAGCATTAACCCGCCACTCCCCATCCTTGCGATAGAGTTCTGCCATAATCAGTGCCGTTTCCACCGAAAAATCTTCCGTCAGGTCGTAACGAACCACTTCTGTCTTGTCTTTAGCATTAACCACCCGCACAAAAGCATTCTGCACCTGTCCAAAATTCTGTTGACGTTGTTCTGCTTCGTGAATGGTTACTACCATGGCAATCTTATTCACCTCTGGAGGAACTTGTGGGAGATTGACTTTAATTACCTCGTCATCTCCTGACCCTAGCCCAGTGCGATTATCACCCAAATGTTCGACAGATTTATGCGGATCGGGACTAGCCAGATTGTTATAAAAAATAAAGTGATTATCAGAGATCAATTTCTCGTTGCTATCTAACAAAAATACCGAAGCATCAATATCAAAATCTTGCCCTGTATCGGTAATATTAGTATCCCAACCCAAGCCTACAAAGGCTTCACTGATTCCTGGCGCAACTTTCTCTAAAGAAATACGCTGTCCTTTACTTAGATTAACTGCCATTTATTTAATTACTAATTACTTTTGGTGGGCATTATTTTAAGTTATTGGTTTTTCTTCTTGTCGTGCAACATTACTCCCTACAGCTAGAAGCTAAAAGCCAAAAGCTAAAAGCTAAAAGCTTTACTTACTGATAACGTTCTACTAAGGCTTGTAAGCCACCTTCATAACCTGCTCCGACGGCATTCATGCGCCATTCCCCATCCTTACGATAAAGTTCTGCCATGATCAGGGCTGTTTCCACCGAAAAGTCTTCCGTTAAGTCATAGCGAATAATTTCTTGTTCATTTTGGCAGTTAACAATTCTGACAAAAGCATTACTCACTTGACCAAAATTCTGGTGACGTTTATCCGCCTCATGAATAGTGACGGTCAAAGCCATTTTTACCACTTCTGGAGGGATGGTTTTGAGGTTGACATCAACCACCTCGTCGTCCCCTTCTCCTGCCCCAGTGCGATTGTCCCCCCGTTGCTGAATCGATTGCCCTGGGTCTGGACTTTTGGGATTATTGTAAAAAATAAAATGCTGATCAGAAATCAACTTGTCATTACTGTCCAAGAGAAAAATTGACGCATCGATATCAAAATCTCCCCCCGTATCAGTAGCATTAATATCCCAACCCAAGCCAATAAAAATCTCTACTAGTCCGGGAGCAACTTTTTCCAGGGAAATTCTTTCCCCTTTGCTCAAATTAATGGTCATTATTCCTCTGTCCTAAACTTTTTACTTGCTTGACAACTTGATTTAGTTGCTAATCGGTCTTAAATGCTTATTTTAACAAAAGCTCTAAGCTCTAGGCTCTAAGCTTTAATAAATTCTAGAATAGTCATTTTATTCTTCAGGGATTTTGTAATGATGAATACGGAATTCTCCGGCTAATTACTAATCTGAACAAAAGACTGTTAATATTTTTAGCGCCTGACATGACCGATATTACTTGAAATACAATACTTGCCATTGAAACTTAGTAACCACCAACAACCTTCCACGATCTTCAGCTTATTATTGCTCCTAGTCTGGATCGGATTAGGTTTAGGTATTCGCTTGCTGAATTTAGATTTTAAACCCCCTGCCTCCATTGAGATTTCTACCATTGGCTATAGTTTGGGTCATGGTTTTAAGCAGATTCCTCTAGATCAAGTTGTGGATCTGAATAGTCTGTTAGCACCTCTGCGGTTAGATACGACCATTGGCTATCCAGAGGTATTTAAGCGATTATTAGAAGAAAGTACCCATCCACCATTATATTTCTGGCTAACTCGTTGGTGGGCTGCTCTTTGGCTTAAAGATGGGGATTTAGTCTCATTACAGGTTGCGCGATCGCTGAGTGCGGTTTTTGGTACTTTGGCAATTCCTGGGATTTTTGTTTTGGGCTGGCGGGCTTTTCGCTCGCGGTTGGTAGGTCATTTTGCTGCCATACTCATGGCGTTTTCTCCCTATGGAGTTTATCTGGCGCAAGAAGCACGACACTACACCTTAACTGTGCTGTGGGTAATTGCATCCCTTACCTGTTTAGTAGAAACCTTGCGCTTAATTCACCAGAAGAGCAGGATTCCTCTCTGGCTAAGTCTTCTGTGGATTGTGGTTAACGGCTTAGGTATTGCTACTCACTATTTCTTTGTCTTGGTTTTAGGCGCAGAAGCGATCGCCGTCCTGATTTTTTGGTTAGTAATTAAAGTTCCATCCCCTGTTAGATATCTACGAGGTCTAAGTTTGGCAAGCATCGGCACTCTGGCTACCACTTTGGCATGGCTACCCATCGCCAAGAGTGTTTCAAGTAATGAAATGACCACCTGGATTGCCACCAGCTATCAACTAGGGGATGTTTTCTTGCCCGTGCCGCGGATGCTCGCCTGGATCATTACCATGGTGATGTTATTGCCCATCGAAGGAGTACCTAAGTTTGTCGCAATCGCCTCTGGAGTGATTGTCTTAGGGATCTTAATTTGGGCTATACCTCTGCTATGGCGACAGTGGCAAAGAGCGATCGCCAATGCTCCCACTCGCCTACCCATGATGATCATGACTGGCTATTTATTTGGCTCTTTAATGATGTTTTTTGGGCTGATCTATGGGCTGGGGAAAGATGCCTCCCTGGCGGCGCGCTATCATTTTGTCTATTTTCCTGTGGTGACGCTGCTCCTTGCAGTAGCTCTGGCTAATTGTCGCTTAAACACCACGTTCCATCGGCTTACCCAGAACATTGTAGTAGCCGTAATGCTAATTATGGGGCTGTTAGGTTCATTAACCGTTGTCACTGACTTGGGATTTAGAAAATCTCTCCACTCCGATGCCCAGGCAGCCTATATTCAACAGACTTCTACCACTCCTACCTTAATCGCCATCACCCATAAAACCCATTCCGAGATTCGAGAATTAGTAGCCCTGGCGCTTTCCTTTGAGCGTCTAGAACCACCAACCTCTGCTCCACCGCAATTTATCCTAGTGAGTGATAATCAGTATGGTCGAGAGCAGTTTGCTACTAACCTGAAACCCATGGTGGCAAAACAATCCCCACCATTGAATCTGGTGGGGGTAAATTTAGACCTAGAGGATAATATTTTGTCGGAATTAGGCTGTGTTCAAGACCAAGCAAAAGATTTATCAGGTAGTGGCTATCGCGATCGCTTTTATCTCTGCAATTGATGTTTAACTCAAGCCGCACAAACTTGTCCGTTTTATGGCTGGCGCTTACGAGTAGAACTGTTCATATCCTAAGGAGAATTTAGCTAGAGGAGCTTCTCTATTTTATCAGCTATGATCTGATGGTTCCAGCAACCTTACTTCTCATCAGGTAGCAATTAATCTTTAAACCTTTAAATGGCTTTTAAGTAAGACTAATCCCTAGGCTGATAAATTCTTACTCCTGTTCAGCGATTTATTAGCTTGCGTCCGAACACTTGACAATTAATCAAATCCCTAGAAGAACCGAAGATCTTTCAGGCTTGCGAGCCAAGTGAAGCATAGGCATCGTTAATTTTCACCATAAGTGTCATTGGATCAAGAGGTGAAGCAGTAAAACCACACTTCTCATAAAACTGCTTCGCATCTTCCGAGATGGCCTGTACTAGAATCGCACGTATTCCTGCAATTTCAGCAGCTTGCAGAGTACGAAGAATTGCATCTCGCAGTAGAGCGCGCCCGATACCTTTGCCTTGCCAGTGACTATCAACCGCTAGTCGTCCAATCACCATAACTGGAATCGGATCGGGCATATTACGTCGAACTCGACCTGTTGCAGTAGTTTGTGCCACTGCTCCATTAGCAAGACAATAGTACGCAATAACCATCTTGTCGGTGCATAGTACATACGTGCGAGACGCTCCCTCTAACTCATTTTTTAGAGCTCGGCGCTTTAACCAATCATCTAGCTGACTGTCCCCTGAATTGAAGCTTTCAAATCGATGTGACGAATTCAGTTTTTCGGGTGGGTGAAGCTTGTCTTGACCTTGATCTCGACCTAATCCCACGGAGCTTTGGTTGTTAGCAAGGCGTGCAACTTCTCATCTTGCGTAGGTGGCGCATCCAGCAACGCGACAAATTGCTTAAACTTGAGTTCATCTAACCCAAAGAAGCTCCGATCTAGAAGAACATCTTGGGCTTTCTGACAAGATGACTCAAGCATAAACTCTGAGCGACTCTTCCCCTGCACTTCAGCAGCATGATCAATTAGATCTCGTTGGTTTTGCTTCGCTCGGATATTGATTGTGACATCGCGGGTCTGGCTAACCGACTCTTCACCAGTTGATAAGTACATAACGATTACCTTTTTAATAAGGGCACTTCTTCAATATAAGATTTTTGTATGCACAATGTCAACACGCAAGTATTTGGTTTGACAATGGTTACAGATAAACGCATCTCAGCTAATTGCCTTAGCCATATCACAGCTGCATACTGTGAACATCAACTGACTGCTTAATTTTACCTGTATTTCACCCTTTAACACCACTCCCCACATCCGTAGGCACAATATACCTTTGCAGAAATAAAAATAACAGTAAAATGGGGGCGATGGAAATAACTGAACCTGCCGCTACTAATCGCCAGTCCAAAGAAAAGGAATCCGCTAAGTTTGCCACTGCTAAAGGTAGGGTGTAGTAATCAGGATCATCCAGCACAATCAAGGGCCACAAAAAATCGCTCCAAGAGCCAATAAAGACAAAAATTGCCAGGGTCAATAAAGCGGGGCGAATGGCAGGCAGCATAATATTCCACCAGATGCCTAGTTCAGAACAACCATCAATACGGGCAGCCTCTTCTAATTCCAGGGGAACAGCTTTCAACGCTTGGCGCAGCAAGAAAATTCCAAATGCCGAAGTCAGGTTGGGCAAAACAATTCCTAGATAAGTATTCCTCAAACCCAAATTCACCGCCAAAATATAGAGTGGAATCATCACAATTTGAAAGGGAATCATGATGGTGGCGAGGACTAAGGCAAAAATCACCTCTCGCCCTCTAAAATCAAGACGAGCTAAGGGATAAGCTGCTAGAGAACACAACAGTAGATTCAAGCCCACCGCCAAGAGAGCCACCAGGGAACTATTGTAAAGATACAAAGCAAAGGGATAACTCTCCCAAACTGTTGCAAAATTCCCCCAAGTTGGTTGGCTAGGCAATATCTGGGGCGGAAAGGCAAAAATATCTTCTGTGGGGGATTTAAAAGCTGTTCCAATTAACCACAACAGGGGAAACAACATCAAAAAAGCGATCGCACAGAGCAATAAATATGTCCCAATTACCTTGACTGCTGACTTCTGACCAATTGTCATGGTTTATCTCTGAAATAAAGTCTAGTTTAACTGTTGTCTGGGGAAACGCTTGTTCGTCGCTAGTTCTTTTCTAAGTTGACTCTCAGATTCTATTTTTGCTCTTTGCAGCGAAATCTACCAGCGACAAAGTCTCTTTTTGCCAGATGCTTAGTTTTACGCCCTGTTACTCGCTTCCGCCACATTTTAAAGCTTGAATGCTTCATCTCCTGGCGCATTAAAGCAATCACTTCTTGCTCTTTTAAGCCAAATTGAGTTTCAATAGCAGAGAAGGGAGTACGATCTTCCCACGCCATCTCCACTATGCGATCAATAGTTGCAACATCTAATTCTGATAATTTCATTAATATTTTAGGAAGAGAATATTAGGAATTTATGCTTATTGGTACTTATATATTATTCTAATCATTTGCCATGAATAAGCCCAAGAAGAAAGTTCAAGCACAAGCTTGTTATCAATGTGAAGGAAAGGGTTACACAGAGCTTCGAGACTGTGGAGGGGAAATTCAGCGCACCGAAACCTGTTCTTTTTGTGAAGGCAAGGGCTATGTTGATCAGCAAACATGAGAGAGAAAGTTTAAGGGATAGCTCTCGACAATTTGTCTCAGAATTCGGTCGTAATCGCTCGTGATCTGAGGAGCTTGCTTCACATAATTAAACAATCCGTCAGGGGAATCAAACCCTTGCGGAATGGTAAGCTAGCAGTTGCACTAAAAGAAAAATATTTAACAGGAATTAATAAAATGAGCGAATTACAGGAAACGCCATTGCTGTTAAGAGCAGCCCGTGGTGAAAAATTGGAGCGTCCTCCTGTTTGGATGATGCGTCAAGCAGGTAGATATATGAAAGCATATCGTGATATCAGGGACAAGTATCCTAGCTTTCGTGAGCGTTCTGAGATTCCTGAAGTAGCAATTGAAATCTCCCTACAGCCTTGGAAAGCGTTTCGACCTGATGGCGTAATCATGTTTTCCGACATTGTTACCCCTCTCCCTGGCTTGGGTATCGAAATGGATATTGCTGAGGGTAAAGGGCCGATTATCAGTTCGCCGATTCGCTCACAGCAGCAGATAGACCAGCTACATGCTTTGGAACCAGAAGAGTCTTTACCTTTTATCCGCACTATTTTAGAGAGCTTACGCTCTGAAGTAAATAATCAGTCTACTGTATTGGGTTTTGTGGGGGCACCCTGGACTCTAGCTGCTTATGCTGTGGAGGGGAAAGGTTCTAAAACCTACTCCAACATCAAGGGGATGGCATTTTCTGACCCGACGATCCTCCATCAGCTATTGAGCAAGCTAGCGGATGCGATCGCCACTTATGTTTGTTATCAAATTGACTGTGGTGCTCAGGCAGTACAAATGTTTGATTCTTGGGCGGGACAACTCTGTCCCCAAGATTACGAAGCTTTTGCCTTGCCCTACCAACGGCAAGTATTTCGGAAAGTAAAAGAGACTCACCCTGATACCCCACTAATTTTGCTGGTTAGTGGTAGTGCTGGCTTGTTAGAACGCATGACTCCTTCGGGAGCAGATATCGTCAGTGTCGACTGGACAGTGGATATGGCGGAAGCCAGGCAGCGACTAGGGAAAGAGATGAAGGTGCAGGGCAATATTGACCCTGGAGTCTTGTTTGGTTCCCATGCTGTAATTCGCGATCGCATTTTAGATACAATTCGCAAAGCGGGTAATCAAGGGCATATTCTTAACTTAGGACACGGGGTATTAGTCGGCACTCCTGAAGATAATGTCCGCTATTTCTTTGAAACCGCCAAACAAGCAGATCAACTATTAGCTCTGGCTTAAATTAAATCTATTTCTCAGGACAGTGTAGAAACAAGCAAGAATAGTCACGGGACTAATCAACATCTTGCTTGTTTTTTAGTCTTGTTAAGCTCTTGATTTAGCAGATTGTTATCAATATTTACAGAGTCAAAAAAGACCAATATAATCAATCAAAAGTTTATAGTTTAGGGTTAATAGCTGGTCACTAATAAACTAATAACTTATACGATCTAATTCACATTAGACGTACAATATTAAACTATAAGCAAATCAGCAAGTTATACGGATAGTAGGCGTGGTATCTACAAGCATTCCCCAAAGTTCCCAGTCAATCGAAACTCCTCAACGTCGTACAGGGGCATATGCCCTGATGGACAGTCTCCGTCTCCACGGTGTAAAGCATATTTTTGGCTACCCTGGTGGTGCAATCCTGCCCATTTATGACGAGCTATATCGTTCTGAGGCCAAAGGTGACGTGGAACATATTCTCGTGCGTCATGAACAGGCTGCATCCCACGCAGCAGATGGTTATGCTCGTGCTACAGGCAAAGTAGGGGTCTGTTTCGCCACTTCTGGGCCAGGGGCGACTAACCTGGTCACGGGCATTGCTACCGCCCAACTTGACTCTATCCCCATGGTCATCATTACAGGGCAGGTGACACGGGAGGCGATCGGCACTGATGCTTTTCAGGAAACAGATATTTTTGGCATCACCACCCCCATTGTCAAAAACTCCTATGTGGTGCGTCGTGCTGAAGATATGGCGCGGATTGTTGCCGAAGCTTTCCACATTGCTAGTACTGGTCGTCCTGGCCCCGTTCTAATAGATATTCCCAAGGATGTTGGGATTGAAGAATGTGATTATGTTCCTGTTTTACCTGGAGAGGTAAATTTGCGGGGATATAAACCTACCGTCAAGGGAAATCCGCGACAAATTAGCTCCGCGCTCAAATTAATTTCCGAAGCCGAAAAGCCTTTGTTATATGTTGGTGGTGGAGCTATTGCGGCGGATGCTCATGCTCAAATTAAAGAACTAGCAGAAAAATTTAAAATTCCTGTCACTACCACCTTGATGGGTTTGGGAGCTTTTGACGAACATAATCCTCTGTCAGTGGGTATGTTAGGGATGCATGGTACAGCCTATGCTAACTTTGCGGTGAGCGAATGCGACCTCCTAATTGCTGTGGGCGCTAGATTTGATGATCGCGTTACTGGTAAATTAGACGAGTTTGCTAGTCGAGCCAAGGTAATTCATGTTGATATCGACCCGGCTGAAGTGGGTAAAAATCGGACTCCTGATGTGCCGATTGTGGGAGATGTCCGCAAAGTATTAGAGCAAATCTTAGACCGCGCCAAAGGTTCGGATTTGGCGACACAACCTAACCTGACTAAAGCTTGGCTAGAGCAGATTGACCAGTGGCGAACTGAATATCCTTTAACCGCCCCCCATCCTGAACAGGGGCTATCTCCCCAAGAAGTGATTGTGGAACTGAATAAGCAAGCTCCCCATGCTTTCTATACCACTGATGTGGGTCAACATCAAATGTGGGCAGCCCAGTTTCTCAAAAATGGCCCTCGTCGTTGGATTTCCAGCGCCGGCTTAGGAACGATGGGTTATGGTTTGCCGGCAGCGATGGGGGTTAAGGTAGCTGTCCCTGACGAGGAAACCATCTGTATCAGTGGCGATGCTAGCTTTCAGATGAATCCTCAGGAATTGGGAACTTTAGCACAGTTTAAGATCAATGTTAAAACCGTCATTATTAATAATGGCTGGCAGGGAATGGTGCGCCAGTGGCAACAAAGTTTCTTTGGTGAACGTTATTCTTCCTCCAATATGGAAGTTGGTGCCCCAGATTTTGTCATGCTAGCCCAAGCTTACGGTATCAAAGGGATGAACGTTTGCGATCGCGCAGAACTAGCCAGTGCGGTGGCGGAAATGCTAGCTCATGATGGCCCAGTGTTGATGAATGTTATCGTTACCAAGGACGAAAATTGCTATCCCATGATTGCCCCTGGTAAAAGTAATGCTCAGATGCTGGGATTACCGCAAAAAGAACAGCCTGATGTGGAGTTTGTAAACTGTCATAATTGTGGTACCACAAATCCCATAGCTAATAAGTTTTGTCCTGAGTGTGGCAAGAGTTTGTAGAGAGTATTGTAGGGGCGAATTCGCGAATCGCCCCTTGCACAAGCTCTAATTCGCTTTTCTGGCTTTATATTCAAGTAAATTCACTTGCTTTTGCAAATCTTTGTTCTCAACTTTCAACACCGCAAGTTTCTTCTGTGCCCTGTGGAAGTGACCTTTATAAGCCCCCAAACTGCGATTACTTACCCCTAATTTTTCCCGTCGTCTTACTTCTTGATTGTATTGACGTTGCAGCTTGTTAAAGGCTGTTTGTAGATCTTTCAAACCACCTTTGCATTGAGATTTTAGCTCTTTCAATTCGCGATCGCGCGTTGCCACCATTTTGTTCAAGCATTCAATCTTAAGCAACATTTGCTTGTCAAAATTATTACTC
>JBJOPG010000171.1:0-9816 GCA_046050865.1 Cyanobacteriota bacterium | reverse complement strand
GCAGTGCAGAATACGACTGATCGCCCAGAATTAGGAAGAAGAGTTGTAGCTTATTTAAGACAGCGAAATTTTCGTGAGGTTTATTTAGTGGAACCCAGCCCACTAAAGTTAAAGGAAACCAGAATTTTGTCAAATTATAGTCAAGTAGAGATTGCTAACTACCTGAAAAATGTTTTGGGATTTGGTACCTTAAAAGCAGAATCGACTCTAGAGCAGCAAGAATTAATACTTCAGATTGGTGAAGATGCTCTTGATCTCCCCCCTAATGAACATCAATACCGCCAACCTTAAAGCGATATTCCTGATCAAGACTCGATATCTAGATATTCAATAAAATAATCAAAGGAGTCCAAATTAATTTTGTGTGTTACAAAATTTTGTATAAAACTTATGTGAGAAAGAAGAACAGGATAACAATAAATCATTGGATCGTCGGATGATTGCTCAAATAAATGCTGTAAGTCCGAAAGAGTAACACCATAAAGTGTGCATTCTCCTATAAAGTTATCTCCGTGCTTTTCGTACCAAGTAAGCTTATGTTCAATTTGTTGTAATTCCATTTTTAATTCTTGATAACCCTGTCGTCGTTATCTATTCAAAAAAACTAATAATATATCCACCATATAATTCCAAAAGCTTTAGATTCATTCTCATACTGACGGTTTTTGCGTAACATTAGTTAATAATTAATACATTAAGGTTCAAGATACTATTTAGACTCACTTATGCTTTTATCTCCACTAAAACACTTCAAACAGCGTCTTTTCAGCATCTTACTGCTCACAGCGATCGCCATTATTTGGGTTTTACTCCAGGCGACTCCGGCGATCGCCCAAGAAAGCGCAGTGAATTATACCTACAGTGAAATAAGACTCCAGGACTTTTCTCACAAAAATCTAGTGGGGGGCGTATTTGCCGCAGCCGATGCCAGAGGCTCCAATTTTGAAGGTTCAGATGTGAGCAATTCGATTCTGACTAAAGGAATTTTCATCAATACCAACTTGAAAGACTCTAACTTTACTAGCTCCTTGATGGATCGAGTTTCCTTTGAAAATTCTGATTTAACCAACGCTATTTTTCAGGATGCCGTCGCCACCAGCACCATCTTTGAAGGAGCAAATATCACAGGGGCAGACTTTACAGGGGCAATCTTAGACCGCTACCAAATTGCTCAAATGTGCAAAAGAGCCGAAGGGACAAATCCTGTTACAGGAGTGGAAACTAGATACAGTTTAGGCTGTCGAGATTAAGCCCTTTCCCTTCTTATACCTACTACCTACTACTTAAAAACGAATCAATCGACTGAGTTATTTTGACAGGAGAGACCAGTTCGATCGCTGCTTTTTTGGACTGTTTTTTGCCAACGGGAGGAATTTCCAAGAGATCTCGGGAGCCAGTCAGACCTTGGGCGACGAACAGCAGTAATGCCAAGCAATTAAGGATGATATGGATATTGCGCAGGGTAAGACTACGGTAAATATCGTCTAAAATGGCGAGGGAGAAAATCATCAATAAGGATACGGCGATGCCTAGATAATAGTGAGACCAGTACCATTCCGCTGATAGTCGCCAGACTCCATCCTGTTGTCCAATAATAATTAGACCCATTCCCGTCAGAGTGGCAAAGACCCCACGCCAGACCTTTGCTCTTGCCTGTAATAACAAAATTAAAGAGGCGATCGTCGCCACAAACATTAAAATAATTAGAATTGCCAGAGGATTATTTTCCGTCCATAGACCCTTGCGAATAAAACTTTTACTAACAATGGAATAAGCTAAGGCAATTAAAGTTGACACCACAACACTGACCCCCAGCCAGCGACCAACTTTAACGTGTTCTTTGCCTACTGTGGCAGGAATCTTATTTTTATCTTGCTTCGGCGCTAGACGACGCTGACGGGTTTGCCAAGCAAAGTTAGTGACAATTCCCACCAAGGGAAAAACAAAAATAATTACTAACACAGGATGAATCAGCGCTAATAGATCTTCCCCGCCCAAAGCGGAAAAAGCTAAATACTTTTGCTGGACAAGAGTTGTCTGTATATATGTGTTCATGATACTTCCCAGATAAGTGATTTGATTAATTTAATTAATTTAAGTCTTAATTTTAATTTGAGTTTCAATCCCAGTGATGCAATTCTTGATCTATAGACTAGCCCAACAGAAATATTAAAAAAACCTTAACGATATTTCACTTAAGAATTTATAGTAAGAGCAGATATAGAAAGATCGTTAAGATATTAAAGCATCATGAAAGCAATTACTATTTTGGGTTCGACTGGCTCGATTGGCACACAAACCCTGGATATTGTTACTCATCATCCCGATCAATTTCGGGTGGTGGGACTAGCGGCGGGCAGTAATGTTAATCTCCTGGCAGAGCAAATTCGGACTTTCAAACCCGAAATAGTTGCCTTGGGTAATGAAAGCAAACTAGGGGAATTACAAGCAGCCATTTCCTCTAGCCCTCATCAGCCTAAAATTCTCGTTGGTCAAGAGGGAATCTGTGAAGTTGCTCGTTATGGTGATGCTCAAAGCGTCGTGACAGGTATTGTCGGTTGTGCTGGTTTGTTGCCCACCATCGCGGCGATCGAGGCAGGAAAAGATATTGCCCTGGCGAACAAAGAAACCCTGATTGCTGGCGCTCCTGTGGTACTGCCCTTAGTCAAAAAACATGGAGTCAAGCTTCTGCCTGCGGATTCAGAACATTCAGCAATTTTTCAATGTCTCCAAGGAGTTCCAGAGGGTGGTTTGCGGCGGATAATGCTTACCGCTTCGGGTGGTTCATTTCGCGATCTGCCGGTGGAAAAACTTAGCTCCGTGACGGTCAAAGATGCCCTCAAACATCCCAATTGGTCAATGGGACAAAAAATCACCATTGATTCTGCCACCTTAATGAATAAAGGATTAGAAGTAATTGAGGCGCATTACCTGTTTGATCTGGACTACGACCAGATCGATATTGTGATTCATCCTCAAAGTATTATTCATTCCCTAATTGAAGTGCAGGATACCTCCGTCTTGGCGCAGCTAGGCTGGCCCGATATGCGTTTACCTCTACTCTATGCCTTATCCTGGCCAGAGCGCATCTATACAGCTTGGGAACAGTTAGATCTAGTTAAGGCGGGAGATCTAACTTTTCGTGAACCAGACCACCAAAAATATCCCTGTATGCAACTTGCCTATGCTGCGGGTAGAGAGGGAGGACTAATGCCAGCAGTGTTGAATGCAGCTAATGAACAGGTCGTGGCGTTATTTTTAAGGGAAAAAATTGGCTTTTTAGATATTCCCCGTTTAATTGAAACGGTTTGCGATCGCTTTAGTAGTCAAAATACCTCTAACCCAAACCTTGATGATATTATCGCCGCAGATCAATGGGCAAGACAGGCAGTGCTAGATGCTTAAACCTGGTGCGTCACTTTCCCGTACTAATATTTTCCGTAACAATAATTAAATAACTGATGTTACGCAAAACAACGAGAAATAGATGTTTTCAGCAAGTTATAAAAATAGATCAATAAACCCTTTTCCCCTCTCCCCTTTCCCCCTTCCCCTTTCCCAGCCTAAGCAGATTAATTTGTTTCTTAGGAGTTAAATAATAAAGCTATTGCAGAGAAATTATTTTATTTACATCAAGCTACTCAATACTCGCTAATATTCAAATTATAATTTGATGAAATACTGGTAAATTGCCATGGTTTTGGTTCTTGATTGCTAGCTAGACTTAGCTGTTACCAGATTTGCTACCAGTTTATATTTACTATTTATTAGAGTATGGATATTCACGAAACTATCGCTCAAATAAAGTCTCAGTTAGCCCAAATTGAGCATCATGAGGCAGAAAATCAACAGGAGCAATCTCAGGTCACAGAACTGATCGTCAATTTAGAAACAGAGCTTAAACAGTGGCAGCGGCGACGGGATGAACTAGATGAAGAAGCATTGAAACTTTATACTCAAGCGGAAGAGTTAAAACCAAAGCTTAGTAAGTTAGAGCGAATTGCCAATTTGTCTAAGGATTTTCTAGAGCTACATGATGAATGTCAAGGCAGTGAAGATCTTTTAAGCACTTTATATTCTTCTATGTCTACCGAGTCAACCGAAGAAAATGTTCAAGCGTTGCTAAATTCACCCCTATTTCAGCAAAAATCTACCAATGCAAATACCAAGCTAAAAGAGCCTAAAGCTGCCGCCCAAAATTACGCTGATTACTCGATTACCATTGACGAGATTAAACAAACTCTGCCGAACGCGGAAAAAATTTATCAAAAGCTAGTCGCCAACTATTTAGAAGAATATAAAACTTATCAAAACTATATTGTGGATGGTTTAGACGTGATTTGGTACGCAGTGGCATTTATTGCTTTTGGTCGCTCGTCCTATCGTAAAATGGGCTTTAAATATCATCCCGATTTAGATGGTTCCGAACGAGCAATGCAGCTAGTCAATACTGCCTGGTCGATTTCCCAAAAATATCTAGGAGAATCAGTTAATCAGAACAACACCATGAACAGTCTTTAAGCAAAGCAGAAAACTGATCACCAAAAACGCTACTATTAAAGACTCAAAGGTATCAGTTAAATTCGACGGCTTGAGCCGTATTGGCTCTCAAGTAAAGACTGTATGGCATCAGAGATAAGGACTCTACCAAATAATGTCATTGATCTAATTGCGGCGGGAGAAGTAATCGATTCGATCGCCGCTGTGATTAGAGAGTTGGTAGAGAATTCTCTCGATGCGGGGGCTAGTCGAATTACCATCTTGTTAAATCCCCAATCTTGGCAGGTGCAGGTGATTGATAATGGTCAAGGAATGCCCCTCGGCGATCTGCGGGTCTGCGCCCAACCCCATAGCACTAGCAAAATTAGGACTCAGAAGGATCTCTGGCAAATTACTAGCTTGGGTTTTCGCGGGGAAGCCCTCCACAGCATTGCTCAGGTAGCGGATCTAACTATCTCTAGTCGCGCCAATCAAGAGGATTTGGGTTGGCAAGTGGTTTATCGTGAAGCCCAACCAGAGCAAGAATCCATTATCCCGATCGCCCCTGGCACAATTGTCTCTGTCTCGAATTTATTTAGCAAGATTCCTGTCCGTCGTCGCGCCTTACCTCCCCTAACCCAACAGCTCAAGACAATTCAGCAATTAATTCAGAAAATTGCCCTGTGTCATCCTCAAGTTACTTGGCAGATTAAGCAGCAAGATAGTCTGTGGTTTAAGATCAGCCCTGGCACTACCGCCAAAGATATTTTGCCTCAATTCCTTAATCGAGTGAACCAAAGCGATCTGCATCATTTTCAAGTGGAGGTAGCAACCCCTAAATTAACTCCTAAATCAACTAGTGCCATTAAACATCTAGTACCGTCTTCAGCCCCAGATCATCCAACATTAGCTAGAGCAGAAACTTATTTAGCCACTACTGATAAATCTGATCAATCCCAACTCGAATTGGTGATGGGTTTACCAGACCGCTGCCACCGTCATCGCCCAGATTGGATCAAGGTAGCGGTCAATCATCGTTTTGTGCGATCGCCAGAATTAGAACAGACAATTCTCCAGAGCATGGCAAAAACTCTCCCTCGCGATCGCTTCCCTGTCTGCCTCCTGAATCTCCAAACCTGTCCTAGTCAAGTAGATTGGAATCGTCATCCTGCTAAATCAGAGATCTATTTACATGATCTTCCCTACTGGCAAAATGAAGTCAGCCAAGCCATTGCTCAAGCATTGAGACTAAATACCCATAGTTTGCCAGCTGAGTTTGGCGATCGCCGTATTAGCAAAATGCTCAAAGTGGCAGAAGCCTCATCTAAGCAATATCACCTTGACCGTGAACTAGCCAAGATTGAAGATACTACCACTACATCTAAAATAAATTCTCTGCAACTAACCGCCATTGCTCAAGCCAATAAGACTTATATCGTTGCGGAACACTCATCAGGAGTGTGGCTGATCGAACAGCACATTGCCCACGAACGAGTACTATACGAACAGCTACAGCACAATTGGGAATTAGTGCCTTTAAAATCTTCCATTACCCTAGAATATCTCCAGCCCAGACAGCTAGAACAACTTAAGAAATTAAATATAGATGTCGAATTGTTTGGAGACAATATTTGGGCAGTGCGGAATGTGCCAAAAATCCTTGCCGAACGAGCAGATTGTGCTGATGCCCTAGTGGAATTAAGCTGGGGTGGAGATTTGCGATCGGCACAGGTAGCCACCGCTTGTCGCAGTGCAATTCGCAACGGTACGACTCTGAGTTTAGAAGAAATGCAGAACCTACTCAATCTTTGGCAAGCCACCCGCAATCCTCGTACCTGTCCCCACGGCAGACCAATTTACCTTTCCCTAGAAGAATCTAGTCTATCGCGGTTTTTCCGTCGTCACTGGGTAATTGGCAAGAGTCATGGCATTTAAGGGGTTGCTGCTAAGATAATAATATTTACTTTAATCCCAAACATATCCGCAAAATATCAGATGAATACTCCTGAAACCGATGTTAAAGACCGTACTTTCGGTGCTTTAATCTATTTATTCCCGTTAATCTATTCCCTTCCCTTCGGCATCATCCTCCTATCTCAATTTTCTTGGTTGGCTCAATTTTTTTCCCCACTCATTGCTCTATATAGCGTTACCAATAGTCTTCCCTTTGCCAGTTTAATCATCTTTTTTGGTTTGTGGCTGGGGGTAGTGAAAAATGAAAAGATGAGTTATTTTTTGCGTTTTAATGGGATGCAAGCAATTTTACTTAATATTTTACAGCTTTTATTTAGCCTAATTATGAGTGTTCTCATTCCCGCTTTCGGCGCCCAAAGTTTAATTAGCGAGACTCTCAACAATACAATTTTCATGGGTAGTGTTGCTGCTTGTTTTTTCTGTATGGTTTTCTCTGTGCAGGGTAAATATGCTGAATTACCAGGTATTTCTGATGCCGCCTCTTCCCAAATTCGTTAAACCATATCTCTCCTCTGTCATTCTGGGGGGAGTAGAGTTAATGAGGCGGGGTTGCCTGGTGCCAGATAAAGCGGAATCTGACACCTTCTCCGACCTGGGAGTCCAGGCTAATTTCACCGCCTTCGGTTTCCACAATTTTCTTGACGATCGCCAAGCCAATACCATTACTTTCGATGCGATCGCGTGGTTGTAAAGTTTTCACTATCTTTCAAATTTTATTGATCGTTAGTAAACCAAGGTATGATTTCATTGTCCTAACATCTGTAACTGATACAAGCTGGCATATAATCCCCCCGTTGCCAATAATTCATCATGACTGCCAGATTCAACTAATTCGCCTCGCTTCAGTACCAGAATTTTATCCACATCGCGAATGGTGGAAAGACGGTGGGCGATGATGATTGCCGAACGATTAAGTAGAATTTTGTTTAAAGCAGATTGAATTAAGGCTTCTGTAGAAACATCCAAGCTCGATGTTGCTTCGTCTAAAATTAGTACATGAGGATTACGAATTGCTACCCGCGCAAAAGCCAAAAGCTGTTTTTGTCCCCCAGAGAGATTGGTTCCCCGCTCCCGTAAGACAGTATCGTAACCATCAGGCAAGTCTTCAATTAAGCGATCAATATTAACTAATTTGGCAGCCTGTTTAACTTCCTCTAGGGAATAATTATCCCCCAAGGTAATGTTGCGTTTTACATCTCCTGCGAACAAAAAGCTTTCCTGGAGAATTACGCCAATATAGCGCCTTAGATCTGCCTGGGGAATATCTCGAATATCAATTCCGTCCACCAGGATTCTACCTTTACTGGGTTCATAGAGGCGACAGAGCAAACGAATGATCGAGCTTTTTCCTGCTCCTGTAGGCCCCACTAATGCCACCTTCTCCCCTGACTTGATGGTGAAGTCGAGGTTTTTAATGACATATTCATCTGGTTTATAGCCAAACCAAACGTTTTCAAAACGGATTTCTCCCGTTAAGGAATTATCTGCATTTGTAGTTAATAAAGTGCGATGTCCTTCAGCTATAGTAATCACCTTATCTCTAATTTCAACTGGTTCGTTTAAAAGTTCGGTGATTCTTTCGATGGCAGTGAATCCCGACTGAAACATGGTGAACTTATCGGCAAACTGCCGTAGGGGATTAAATAATCGTTGGGCATAGAGAATAAATGCCGACAATGCACCGTAGGTCATGGTGTCTTGCAGCACAAATATGCCTCCTAACCAGAGGACGGCAGCGATCGCTGCCAGGGCAATCCATTCCAGGGTAGCGGAGACAGCAGAATCGTGGAAAATAGTTTTATCGACTTCTAAACGATAGCGTTCGTTAATGGAGCGATACATCTCACCGTTATATATCTCTCGGCGGAATAGCTGCACAATATTGATACCCATAATATTCTCTTGCAGCATGGAGTTAAGCTTGGAAAGTTCCTCCCTGGCGGTATAGTTCGCCTTACGGTACTGTTGTTGAAAATAAATAATTAAAGCGGTGACGGGAATCAGCATAAACACCAAAAGGGATGCCAGTTTCCAGTTGGTGACATAAATCATCACCACGATCGCCACAATGGAAACCAAATCGCTGACGACTCCCACCGCCCCACTAGCAAAAACATCTCCCAAGGCTTCTACATCACTAGCAATGCGGGTAATTAATTTCCCGACGGGAGTGCGATCAAAAAAACTAGAAGCCAGGGAAGTAACGTGGGTAAATAGATCTTGGCGAACTTCCGCCGTAACTTCTTGACCAATTTTCTGCACCAAATAACCTTGCACCGAGGCAAACATCAGCCTGACTAAAATAGTCAGCAGCAGCAACCCCGATAACAGATTAATTCCTTGACTGACGGACACACCCCTCAAAAAACTCCAGGTTGGTTCGTTTTTTAGTAAAGAAATGGCTTGCCCCACAATCAACGGTTGAATTGAACCTGCTACTGCCAATGGCACGAGTAAGATCAAACAGATCACCAAAGTTCCCTTGCTCTTGCTGGCATAGGGAATCAGCTTGAGGAATAATCGCCAGTCATTGTCCTGATTTCTAACTTTTTTGCTAACTTGATCTGGCTTGTTCGAGGCGATGGTCATGATTTCAAAATTCGACAGTAAAAAGTGCGTGGGGAACTCTGCGGTTTCCGAGGGAGTGTGGTCGTAGGTTTCCTGCGACCTTTATAAGCCCCGTCGCAGCCTATCCAACCACGTAAGAAGCTTAGAGCTTATAAATTTAGAATAGCTAACTTCTAAACCTAGATACCAAGTCATTGATATTATCTCGATTCAAACGATAGCTCAAAGGATGAGCAATCAGTCTGGCACTACTCTCATACAGCACGTCAATTTCAATCAAACCGTTTTCTTTGAGAGTTTTGCCCGTGGAAACTAAATCGACGATCGCCTCAGACATGCCCGTAATCGGACCTAATTCCACCGATCCAGATAACGGGACAATTTCGATAGGTAAGTCAATACCGTCAAAATATTCTTTAGCACAGTTAACAAACTTAGATGCAACTCGACCGTGGGGAGGCAATTCTACCGAACGGCGATAGGAACTATTAGCGGGTACAGCTACTGATAGACGACAATAGCCAAATTCTAGATCCACTAGGTTAGCCACTTCTGGCTGCTTTTCCCGCAACACATCATAACCCACCACCCCTAACTGTGCTTGACCAAATTCGACGTATACAGGAACATCCTGCGCTCTCACCAATAAAGCTTTGGCGGTATTAGTTGGATCGGTAATCTGAAGCTGACGGTTGGTTTTATCTAAAAAGGCACTAAAATCTAAGCCTAAATTATTAAATAGCTCAATACTGTCTTTTAATAAAGCACCTTTGGGTAACGCGATCGTAATCATAT
>JBJOPG010000170.1:0-9819 GCA_046050865.1 Cyanobacteriota bacterium | reverse complement strand
AGATGGGCCATTTGCGGAAACTCGCGAACAACTCGGCGGATACTTCTTGATCGATGCCAAGGATCTGGATGAAGCGATCGCGATCGCCGAACGCATTCCATCCGCTCGAAAAGGTACGGTCGAAATTCGTCCGATCATCGAACTAGCAGGGAAGCCAGCAGACAAGTGACTGCGAACTTTTTTAGCAAAAATAGGCTCAACCTATTGATCGCCCGAACCCCATTTCGACTAGATAGTAAACAATTAAAATTAGACACTTAAATCCACAGAAAAATCCATCGAAAAGATCGTAATCAAAATCAATCCAATAGGAGAAACATCATGACAACCTCCTCAAAAATCACACCATGTCTCTGGTTTAACTTTAATGCTGAAGAAGCTGTCAATTACTATCTGAGCATTTTTAAGAACAGCAAGATTTTAGAGATTTCGCACTACGGCGATGCAGTGCCTGAACACAAAGATAAAGTGCTTACTCTACTTTTTGAAATTGAAGGGCAGAAGTTGCAAGCACTCAATGCTGGACCACAATTCCCATTCACTGAGGCTATTTCTCTTAGTGTAGACTGCGAGAACCAGGAAGAAGTTGACGCATTATGGAGCCAACTGTCCGCTGGGGGAAGTGAAAGCCAGTGTGGCTGGTTGAAAGACAAGTTCGGTCTGTCTTGGCAAATCGTACCGCGAGCACTTACGGAAATGCTCAAGGACAAAGATCCCGACAAAGCAACGCGGGTAATGCAAGCTATGTTTACGATGAGCAAGATTGATGTCGATCGCTTGTGGCAAGCTTACAACCAGCAATAGTCCACGATGAGCGTCGATCGCACGAACCTCGGTTCGACTATTTAGCGAGCATGGGTTTGGCCACAAACCAGCACCATCGCTGCAAAATTAAACAGGAGTTACATTATATGAGGAAACTCATTGCATCCACATTTACATCACTGGATGGTGTCATGCAGGCACCAGGAGGATCGACCGAAGATCCAACCGGAAATTTTACATTAGGTGGTTGGTTGTTCTCTTTCTGGGATGCAGAGATAGATCTTTCTGCGTCAGGTTTCGATGGTAAAGATCGAGAGCTTGTACTCGGTCGCAAAACCTACGAAATATTCGAGGCACATTGGCCTTACCAACCAGAGGACGATCTGACTGCGAAGACGCTCAATGCGGCAAAAAAGCATGTGGCATCCCGCACGCTGAAGTCGTTGCAATGGAACAATTCGTCGGTACTTAACGGTGATGCCGTTTCAGCCATAACCGCGCTCAAGGCTCAGCCCGGACACGATCTTCAAATCATTGGGAGCGGCAATCTGATACAGACGCTACAGGCAGCGTTGCTCATTGACGAATACAACATATGGACGTTTCCGGTAGTTCTAGGCCGTGGAAAGCGGTTGTTTGAAAATACTGCAAAGCCCTGTGCAATGCGGCTCTTGGCTTCAAAAGTTTCGACAACTGGTGTCGTGATGAGTACCTATATTCCAGCGGGAGATATTCCGCTTGGCTCATTTGGTCAGACTGAGCCAAGCTCGAAAGAATTGTCCCGGCGCGCCAAGATAGCTACAGATGTGACGTGAATATGCTGTCGAACCGAGGTTCGACAATTTGGTAGAGCATACATTTGGCTGCAACCAACACCATTATTGCAAAATCAAACAGGAACTACATTACAGCATATAACTATTCAAGAGTAAGGAGGCACCGAATGACCGATCTGATTCTCACCACTTTCGATTGGGTTCCCGAAGCTCCGCGAGGCTATGTGCGTGACATCCGGGTGCGTTGGGCATTGGAAGAGGCTGGGTTGCCCTATCGTGTAAATAGCGTGCCATTTCGCGATCGCGGTGCCGAGCATTTTTCGCACCAACCCTTTGGTCAAGTGCCGTGGTTGACTGATGGAGATCTCTCAATCTTCGAGAGCGGAGCGATCCTGCTTCATCTAGCCGAGCGCAGTGACGCACTAATGCCAGTCGATCCCCATGGTCGTAGCGAGGTCAAACAATGGCTGTTTGCCGCGATCGCTTCGGTTGAGGCAGCAAGCCAGCCCTGGTCCTTCTTCAAATTCTCTGGTGACACCGGAGAAACGCCGATGTGGAAGTTTTTTGACGACTTCCTGATGAAGTCGCGGTTGCCGCATATTGAGACGGTGTTAGCAAGACGCGAATGGCTTGTGGAAACTTTTTCCGTCGCCGACATACTGATGACGGATGTGCTGCGACTTGTCGATCGGTTCGATGGGCTGGCGGCATATCCCGTCTGTAGTGACTATGTTGCGCGCGCCACGGCACGTCCGTCGTTTGTGAAAGCACATGCAGACCAGATGGCGCATTTTGCAGCGGCAGACTGATTTTTCACTTTTATCCTCCCCTAGTACAAACACTTCCAAGGAAAACAATCATGACACGTCAAATCTTTGTTAATCTCCCCGTAAAAGATCTCAATAAATCCATTGAATTCTTTACTAAACTTGGCTATGAATTTAATCCCCAATTTACTGACGAAAATGCCACTTGCATGATTGTGAGTGAAAACATATTTGTAATGCTACTGGTTGAAAAATACTTCAAGACCTTTATGCCCAAAGAGATTTGCGACACATCCAACAGTGCAGAAGTACTTGTAGCTTTGTCTTTTGAGAGTCGCGCGGAGGTTGATGCAATGGTTGCTAAGGCGATCGCAGCAGGAGGAAGTACTTACAAAGAACCAAACGATATGGGTTTTATGTATCAGCACGGATTCCAAGATTTAGATGGTCACCTTTGGGAAATCTTTTTCATGGATGAGAGTACGGTTAACTAAAGATTGGTAACATCAGTCGCTATGGCGAGGCTGGGCAGGAAGTTCACGGTAAAAACGCAGGAACGGTCATGACCGTAGCCCAGGAGACAAGATTAAACTTCAATCTTATCTCCCTCAATAAAAATCAGAGAATTCCTTAGCTCTTAGCTCTCGTTCATTTGCGCTGGAGCAACTTTAGCTTTGATATTTAATGAGCGAACGCCTTTAATTTCTTGAGCTAAAACCGCAATTCTATCGTATTGTTCCTGAGTCGGTACAGTACCTGAAATTGTCACTGTGCCATCTTCGGTATCGACCACCAGGGCGCTAGCAGGAAGGTTAGCCTCTAATTTACTACGAACTTCGCTTGTCAGGTCGTCGTCATCCCGATCTACTGCACTACCATTATTCACCATGTCATTGCGCTGTTCCCTGGCTCTAATGTCGGCATTAGCTTGATTGCGACGAATGTCACTCACGGCATCGCCTTGAGTGTCTGATGCCTCCTGAGTATCGACTACCTTGGGGTTATTTTGGGTTGAAGAGGGAGCTTCAGAGCTAGTTCTCGCACTATCACAAGCGGTAGCACCAACCATTAAAAAACCACTTAGTAAAAATACGATTAATTTATTCATTTTTATTACTTTTGCTTTCAATGTAAGAGGAAGTTATTAAACAGAACGGGTTGATTCATCTCGGTGATCGATGACAATCACTTCCGGTTCTTGATGGGGAATTGAGTCAACTCGATTTTCACGGTTAAAGTCGTCATTGACGATCGCTTTATCTGTAAAGGCTGTATCTGTACGAACATTATTTGCGGGAACAGGATTCATGTCTGGGGCGGCTTGTCGATCCAATCTTTCATCAAGGCGATCGCCTGAAGAGACTTGTGCTGTGTTAGTGTTTGGTACATCGTAGACACCATACTCTTCAATATTATGACCCTGGAGAATCTGGTGAGCGCGACCAATTTCTGCTTCGGTACCATCGACAATGACTAAATAGTCACCTTGGGTAACGCGATCGCTATAAACTTGAGCTTGCTCCTCAGGAATTCCCAGTCCGACCAGCCCGCCAACTAAACCACCAGCAGCGGCACCAATGGCACCCCCAGCTAGGGCGGTTGCTAAAGCAGTTGCTTCTACTCCCGCTAACATAATTGGACCAATTCCTGGAATTGCTAAGGCTCCTAAACCAACTAGCAAACCAGTCACTCCACCCAAAACGCCGCCAGTCACGGCACCTGTGGCAGCACCTTCGTCAGCTTTGTTGCCCACGCGATCGTGGTCTTCAACCTCAACATTGGCAATGTCGTTTTCTTGATCTCCATTCCGTGCGATGACGGAAACTTTATCCATGGAGAATCCAGAATCTCTTAGTTCTTCGAGGGCTAATTCAGCTTTTCGACGAGTGGAAAAAACTCCCACGGATCTTTTATCTTTTAACACAATAGTTCACTTCCTTTTGTAAAAGTATTGTTGGTTTATTGCTAACTTTATTCAGTTTGACATTTGACTTTTAAATGCTCATCTGCACAAAGAAATATTTCTTTAGCATAAAAATATTTTTTGTTATAAAAAAAGAGCAAATAGTTGCTCTGCTCTTTTGGACTTTGGATTGAAGATTTAATCCAAAATCACTAACTGCTCAATTTTTTGTCTGTAGGAACAGAAGTAAACTGAGGATATCTTTCGGCAAAATACTGACTTAAAAAGGTGTTCACAGCAGAGAGGATAACTGGAGCTAAAATAAAGGCAATTAAGCCCCTAACTCCAAATCCAGGTACTAAGATTGAAGCTAGCCAAAAACATAAACCGTTAACAACTAGGGAAAAGGTACCTAAACTTAACAGATTAAGCGGTAATGATAAGACTGAGATTATGGGTTTAATACCAGAGTTAACTAAGCCGATCGCTGCCGCCGCAATCAAAGCAGCAGGAAAATTGGCTAATCTAACTCCAGGAAAAATTAGATCAACTACAAGTAAGCTCAAAGCGGTAGCTAACAAAGTTAAAAGTGTTCTGAGCATATTTTTATCCTTATTATTTATCTGGGCTAATTTTAAGTTTGTTATTAATTTGCTGAATATTGTTATACTGACTTGATTTTTTTTTTTTAGCTTCTGTCTAAAGGAATATTTAAAATCGAATAAAACTAACAACAGAAAAAGATTAAACACAATCAAAAAAGTTACTACTTAAGATAGAAGAATATATGGTTTTTTAAAATTAGAATCATGATGAATGTTACAGTAAAGATGCATTTAAAACATGAAAGATTTAACTCAAATTATTTTCGCTATTGTTCTTCCTCCAGTAGGCGTATTTTTATCTGTCGGCATTGGTTCGGCTCTTGTAATTAACGTTTTACTCACTCTTTTGGGTTGGCTGCCTGGGGTGATTCATGCTCTTTGGGTGATTAACCAAGAAGCAGAAAAATCCAGACTTTAAGATATTGAAAGATATTGATGACTAGGTAATGAACCGAATTTCCCAAAGTTTTTGTTCTAGTTTTTATCCTAATTGGCTCCCAGACAATCTATACCTGGGAGTTTTTGTTACTTATTCTGAAAAACTTCAGTAATCGATTGCCAAAGTACTTTTAGTTTTTGTTTCAGTTGTCTTTCGCCTCTGGCAACTGCTGAACCAGCCTCAGTTAATTGAGATTCAAACTCAACTCGTTTTTGATCTACTTGGGCGGTAAATTCTTCTGGATTTGCTTGAGCGCGATCATACCAAGTTTTAGCTTCATCTAAATGATGTTTTACTTCGTCATAGCGATCGCCATAATGTTCGGCTAAATTAGCATCGATGATCGCTAATTGAGCTTTGAGTTGAGCGTAGCGTTTTTGCAAAAGGGAAACTTCTTCACTATTTCTAATGTTCTCAACTGCTGATTGGAGTGCGGCTTTTACTTTGTCTGAGCGATCAGATTCAACTGTTTGAACCTGAATCAAAGCACCGTCAATTTCTTGTTGTAACTCTGCTTCATTACTGTCTATTTGAGTCTGTAATTGTTTTACTTTCGCTCGCTCTTGAGCAAAAATTTGTCTTCTGGCACTAGTCACGCCGTCAATTGCACCTTCAAGAGTTGCCGAAATTTCTTCTTTTATTTCTCCACTTTCTGCTTGAAAAGTTTCAATTGCTGCGGTAACTGCATTTTGAACTATGGCGGCAATTTCTTTTCTGCCTTCTTGAGCTTCTAACAAAGATTCAGTAACGGCAGATTTGACGATTTCTTTGATTTTGTCAGCCCTTAATTGCCCATGCTGTTTAGCTTCTTGCAGAGCATCTTTAATGCCATTTATTTTTGTTGGTGCCATAACTAATTTATCCAGGGATATAAATAACCTTTATTTAACTGCTAATGTACTGATTTTTGGTTAGTTGGTACATCTGTTAGAAGGTATATTTTGTGAGCATAAACAATCAATCACGGATGTTGATCCTATTACCAATCGCCATTTTTCTATCGAAATGTAGATGAACCTGAAGAAGGATTAGGAGAAGCTCTAGAGAAGAACCATTACATTTAATTTTTTCCATCTAAGTTAATTATGCAATCAGCCGAATTTCGTCCTGAACCCAATGAGATCCCTGCACTTCAGCTAGACTATCCCGCCAGTCAAAGGGATATGGTTCCTCAACCCGATACCGATCTTTCTAACTATCAACCCGCAGGCAAACTCACAGGGAAAGTAGCCCTAATTACAGGTGGCGATTCCGGAATTGGCAGGGCTGTGGCGATCGCTTATGCTATGGAAGGAGCAAAGATAGCAATTCTCTATAACACCAATGATGAGGATGCTAGTGATACTCGCGCTGCCGTCGAAGAACAAAACAGCGAGTGTCTGACGATTAAAGCCGACGTTCGCGATGCTCAAGCCTGTCGTTCGGCAGTGGATGAGACAATTGAGCAGTTTGGGAGATTAGATATCTTAGTCAATAATGCTGCTTATCAAGCTTGTCAAGAAACCTTTGAAGATTTGAGTGAAGAGCAATTTCGTCGCACAATGGAAACTAATATCTTTGGCTATTTCTACATGGCTAAAGCGGCAGTTCCTCATCTCCAGGCTGACAGTGCAATTATTAACACTGGTAGTATTGTGGGGAAAATCGGCAAAGAATTTTTAATTGATTATGCCGCTAGTAAAGGTGCAGTCCACTCTTTCACCAAAGCTTTAGCCCTTAACCTAGCAGAACGAAACATCAGGGTCAATGCTGTAGTACCTGGTCCCGTCTGGACTCCCAATATTCCTGCCACTATGCCCGCCGATATGGTGGAGAACTTCGACAGCGACTCGGCAATGAAACGGGCTGCTCAACCAGAAGAATTAGCTCCTGCCTATGTTTTTTTAGCGGCTCAAGATAGTAGCTTTGTCACTGGTGCCATGCTAGATGTTACGGGGGGACAGCTATCTTCTGGCGATTAATTACGCTTAGTGTGAATTAGCTTCGTTCAAGTTTACTAGCTTTTAGCTCTTAGCTTTTAGCTTTTAGCTTTTAGCTCTTAGCTTTTAAATGCTATCCAGTAGCGGCGAAACAATTGTTCTTTCATCCTTTGAATTAAAGTTCGCTATGACAAGTACTAGTTCACAAGCAATTTTTAATTCACACCAGACGTAATTAATTATAAGTTTTTACAACTCTACTTCATGAATCAACAATACGATTTCATCATCGTTGGTAGTGGTGCGGGGGGTGGCACTCTTGCTTATGCCCTCGCCCCCACTGGTGCTAAGATTTTACTTCTTGAACGTGGAACTTCTATTCCCAGAAATTCTGATAATTGGAATCCTCGCAAAATCTATCAACAAGGATTGTATCAAACCAAAGAAAATTGGTTCAATGAGAGTGGCAAACCAATTAAACCTAGTGTCTATCATCGTATCGGTGGTAATACCAAAGTTTACGGTGGCGCACTATTAAGGATGCAACCTCAAGATTTTGCCGAAGTCGCCCATCAGAATGGGTATTCCCCTGGGTGGTCCATCGATTATGATCATTTTGCTTCCTACTATATTCAAGCCGAAAAACTTTATAAAGTTCATGGTCAAAGGGGGACTGACCCTTGCGAAGTAGGCGTTCTCGATGATTATTCCTTTCCACCGCTACCTCATGCACCTCAGATTGAACAAGTAGCGAATCAGCTAACGGCTTTGGGTTTATCACCTTTTCCTTTGCCCATGGCTTTGGACTATCGCAATCCCCCAACTGCTAAATCTTGTATTCTCTGTAAAACCTGCGATGGTTATCCCTGTAAACTGGGCGCAAAAGCCGATGCCGAAACTTGTTGCGTAGAGCCAGCTCTAGAATATCCCAACGTTACTCTCATTGCGGGGGCAGAAGTTGAGCGACTGGTAACTAGTGCTGATGGTAAGAGAGTAGTTAGTGCGATCGCCCAAGTCAACGGTGAAGCTCAAACTTTTAGCGGTGATTGCATAGTAGTGTCCTGTGGAGCAGTAAATTCTGCTGCTCTATTGTTGCGATCGGCTAACGATCAACATCCTCAGGGATTGGCGAATAGTTCGGGAATGGTGGGGCGAAATTTGATGAAGCATAACACCAGCAAACTCTATGGTATTTCTACTAAAACCCAAAACACTATTTTTCAAAAAACCCTTGCTGTCAATGACTTCTATTACAGTACAGCAAACAATCCTCGTCCACTGGGACATATTCACTTAATGGGAAAACATACAGGGGAAATGATGTCTCCTGATCTCCCTGCCTGGTTACCGCCACCTCTATCGGACTGGTTAGCTAATCATTCTGTGGATTGGTGGGCGCAGACAGAAGACTTTCCCGACCCCGAGAACCGTGTGACTTTAAGCAAAACAAATAAAATTCAGATTAATTATACTCCCAATAATCAATCTGCTCATCAAGAATTAAAAACTAAGTTTAAATCTATTCTTCGTCAAATTGGTTTCCCTGTAGTGATTGATGTTCCTAGCCCTCTCAAAATTATGAACCATCAATGTGGGACTTGTCGCATGGGCAACGAACCCAAAACCAGTGTCCTTAATCAGGATTGCCGTACCCACGATCTGGATAATTTATACGTGGTAGATGCTAGTTTCTTCCCCTCTAGTGCGGCGGTAAATCCCACACTAACGATCGCCGCTAATGCTCTGAGAGTTGCCGATACTTGGCTAACTTACAGCTAATTTCAGTTGAATAGAATCCATTACCCATTACCCCGATAAATTAATGTGGTCTACTCAATCGGAAACTGCTGTAATTTTTTAACTAAATACCCAATTTAGACTCAACTCTTGCCAAAGAATTAGTTGCTGCGTCCCAATCTGGCTTTAACTCTACTGCTTGTTGATAGTATTCTCTAGCAGCGTCATACTGCATGAGATTTTCAGCAACAGAACCCTTGCCATACCAGGCTTCGTAGTAGTCGGGGTTAATTTCTATTGCTTGATTATAAGAATTTGCTGCTGAGTCATATAGTCCACTCGCTTTTTGCGTATTACCCAACCCAATTAAAGCAGGTAAGTATTCGGGTTTAATTGCCAAAGCTTCATTGTAAGCCTCGATCGCCTGTTGATATCTTTTTTGTTGATAGTATACTTTCCCCAAGTTATTCCAAGGTACAAAACTGCGATTAGGATCGAGTTTGATCGCTTGTTTAAAATCGGCGATGGCACGATCGTACTCCTTCATCCCAGTGTAAGCCTCACCGCGATTATTCCACAGCCAGATATTTTCTGGAGCAATTTTAATTGATTGGTCGTAAGCAGCGATCGCCTTTTCATATTGCTTCAGACTATAGAGCGTTAACGCCTTGGAGTTCCATAATAGAGGACTTTGGTAACGTTTTAAAGCAGTGTTAAGGGTTTGCAACGCACCTTCGTAGTCATTTAGTTTTCTTTGAGCCGCAGCTTTCTGGAGCCATGCTGATTCAAAGTTTCTCACCTGACTTTTGGTATAGGGTAATTTTTTCAGTCCATTTTCATAAAACTTAATTGCTTCTGGATACTGCTTGGACTCTAATTTGAGATCTGCCTTATAAAATTCCAAAATT
>JBJOPG010000169.1:0-16294 GCA_046050865.1 Cyanobacteriota bacterium | reverse complement strand
AAGCGTATTATATAAGTTTCACAAACAGCATAAAGTATTTTCTCGAAAGTATTCTCATGATTGTTGGATTCTAGATTAGATCCACGTATTGATAGCTAAAAGCTAAGAGCTAAGAGCTAAGAGCTAGTAAATTAGAACGAAGATAATTCACATCAGGCGTCATATAACAACTAACAATAAAAAAGGCTTGACAATGCCAAGCCCAGATCGCTAACTTATCTCTGCATTAAGATGACTTTAAGGGTTGTCATCTATAGTTTTTTTGGCGTTGCTGAATCGAGATATGAGCTTGAAAACTAAAAATTTCAATTACACTCTTAAAAAGCTGATAGCTGATAGCCAAAAACGATATCATCATCAATTTCATGTTTTAAATCAGCAACGCCGTTTTTTTAGCTGATTTAGCTCGCTTCGCTGGTTTCTGATGTTGTCGCAGGGGCTTTGGTCTGAGGAATTAAACTAGTATAGGTATCCAAATCAGATACAGCTTTTTTGTACTGATCCATCGCTACAGTGTAGTTTTTTTCAATGACCGCCGCATCGATATTTTCCAAGTGTTTAAAAATATCTTTGGCTACATCTAAAGCAGGTTCCTGCTCATCGGGAAGCAAGGCTTTAGAAAGATAGGTTAAGTCTCTTCTCAGTAAGCCCAGTGGGCCATGAAGAAAAGACTTGGCATCGCTCCAATCTTCCTCAGCGAGAGACTGACCAAGTTCAGGAATTCTTTGGCGAGCGATATCTAGAGGAATGCGATAGGTGCTAATTTTTTGCAGCTTTTCAGGGGTATATGTTGGAGGGGCGGAGACAGCAGGACTGCCACAGCTAATCAACAGAGTTGTTACCACAACTAATATTAGGGAAAGAAGAGGGCGAAAAATTTTCATCGTTGGTGAACTTGCTCAAAATCAATATTACTTTGGTTTAATTTTCTCAGGAAACCTGCACCTTAAAAAACTTTACGCCGAAAAAATTGCACAATTTCTTTGGCAATCTCTGATGCCCAATGTTCTTGAGGATAGTGTTTGGCGGTCGGCAACTCAATTAGAGTGATTTCTCCATTAACAGCGGCTAACTTTTTTACTTCATCAACATCAAGCCAGGTATCGGCTGCACCCCAGATAATTAGGGTAGGTTGTGACCAAGCTTTTAACCCTGCTTCTATGGCGGGGATAGCAGTATCAAGCTCTAGTTTCTTGAGGGTTGTCATTAAAGCTCGACCCACATCAGAACTTTTGAGGAAAGGTTTGCGCAAAATATCCAGGTCTTTGTCTTCGATCACAAAACCACTACCTTTTTCAAGATTGCGATCGACCAACAATGGGTCTTGGGTCATCATGTCTCCCATTACAGGCAAAGTCATTTGCTTCATTGGCCAGGGAAGCTTGGCTCCAGAGGTAATCGGGGTATTGAGAATAATTATGCCCGCAATCTTTTGGGGGTTTTGCAGCGCATACTGAATGCCAACAGAAGCTAAAAATCCTTGAACAACTAGGTAAAACTTTTCTAATTTGACCGCTGCAATGAATTCCCCTAAGGCTGTTAAATATGCTGCGGGAGTATAGGCAAAGTTTCGCTTGTCAGGTTTCGCCGAAAATCCTGAGCCGATCCAGTCTGGGGCAATGCTGGGCATATCTTCTGCCGCTAACAGGGTCATTAATTTCTCCCAGGTGTAACTGTGGGCAGGTAAGCCATGTAAAAAAAGTAGAGGAGTGCGATTGCTTTCTATTTCCGTTTGCCGATAAAACCACTGGAATTTCCCAGCCTGAACCTCATCCGTTTTAATAGACATTTATGGTTTATTTTTATTATTAACTATTAAACTATTGGAAGGAAGCATACCCCATGAAGGGATACAGGGGAAAGCAGAATCTACTTACTCCTCTTCTCTGAATAAATATTTAGCTGGGTTGGTTCAAATGTTCTCGTAGTTTGTCTAACTCTTCGCGATCGCGTTTTAATTCTTGTTCCAATTCTTGTAGCTGTTCCCGACGGGTTTCAATTTCTAAGGCACGACGGTTTAACTCTAGATTTTGCGCCGTGATTTCCTGTCGCCACTTTTCCACCTTACTTTGTTCTGTTTTAATAAACTGGGGATTGATGGCATTTTTAGTTAAATGCTGCTGCAAGACACTTAAAATCCATTCTTTAGCATCTTGGATACTGATAATTTGATGATCTTGTCCGATCTCAACCAACACTAATACTCCTCCACAGAGGGAGCTTTCTTTGGTTAGAAACAAAGTTTGAGAATTGTCTACTGACCAAACATATTCTGACTCTTGACGAGCAAGTACTTGAAGCTGTATTTCTGCTGAATTTGGGTTAATCTCAACTTGAGCTAGGTATAACATTACTTATAATCACCGAACACTTAATTGTTAGACTCACAATTGTTAGACTCACACCAAGTAGCTTTACCAGACAAAATAATATCTATCAGCATCATGATAGACATAAAAAATTGATCTAACCATACATCAGCCAGTTTAGTTAGGATACATCAATAGTACTTTTACTTAAGACGATCTAAACGCTCTTGTAATATTTCGGCTTGTTTTTTTGCTTCCGCCAAGTCATTGTTGGCGCCCTCAATTACCTCGGCGGGAGCTTTGTTAACAAAACCTGGATTACTCAAACGTCCCGTCAGAGATTTAATATCTTGCAGCACTTTATCTAATTTTTTCTGCAACTTAGCCGCTAATGCCGCCACGTCGATTAAACCAGTCAAAGGAATCAAGATCTGTACTGTTCCTGTGACCCCTGCAATTACCTGTCCTGGATCTTCCGTCAGACTCGAAATAATAATTAATTGCCCTACTTTAGCTATATCTTGAATATAGCTTTGGGTTGATTCAAGAATCTCAGCTTCGCGATCGCTTTGGGTTTGCAGAATTACTTTGATTTTTTCTCCAGGCTTAATTACCGACTCTGCCCGTAGGTTGCGAATCGTGCCAATGACAGCAAACAGCAACTCAAAACTGGTTTCTAAGTCAGGATTAATTAAATCTTCGGCGACTTCAGGATAAATCTGTAATGCGAGAGTTTGCTGACCATCCACTTGAGTAAGAGTTTGCCAAATCTCTTCGGTAATATGAGGCATAAACGGATGCAGCAGTTTGAGAATTCCTTCGAGGACATAACCCAAGGTTTGTTGGGCTACTTGCCGAGATTTAGAGGTTTCATCCTGCCATAAACGAGTTTTGACTAGTTCAATATACCAATCACAAAAATCATTCCAGATAAACTCATATAAACCTTTGGCTGCTTCTCCTAAACTGTAGGACTCAATATTAGCTTTCGTTTGTTGAACAGTTTGATAGAAACGAGATAGTAACCAGCGATCGACTAACTCCAAAGAGGCAATATCTGGCTGTCCTAATTCCTGAGGAGTTTTCCCCTTCAGATTCATCATCACAAATCGCGAGGCATTCCACAGCTTGTTCGCAAAGTTGCGGGAAGTCTCCACGGAAGAAGATTCTTGTTTGGTACGGTCGTAGTCAAAGCTGATATTCTGTCCCGCCCCCACCACTTTGGTGATTAGGGTGTAGCGCAGGGCATCCGCACCATATTTATCGATCATCAACAGCGGATCGATCCCGTTACCTTTGGACTTAGACATTTTTTGTCCATTTTCATCCAATACAAGCCCGTGAATATAAACATCAGCAAAGGGCATCTGGTCGGTAAAGTGTCCCGCCATCATGGTCATGCGGGCTACCCAGAAAAAGATAATATCAAAGCCTGTAACTAGAGTCGAAGTGGGGTAATATTTCTCTAAGTCAGCCGTATTTTCAGGCCAACCCATAGTGGAAAACGGCCACAGTCCAGAGGAAAACCAGGTATCTAAAACATCGGGGTCTTGTTCCAGTTCAATATCATTGCCGTACTGCTCTTTTGCCTGAGTCAATGCTTGCGTTTCATCAAAAGCCACGATAAAAGGAGTATTATCGGTAATCTCACCCCCTGTCTCTGAAACCACATACCAAGCAGGAATTTGATGCCCCCACCATAGCTGACGAGAGATACACCAGTCTTTGAGCTTAACTAACCAGTCCCGATATACTTTCTTCCATCTTTCGGGGACATAGTTAGGAGAATTAGCATTATCTAGACAACCCAAAGCTTTCTGGGCTAAAGGTTCAATTTTGACAAACCACTGGGTTGATAATAGAGGCTCTACAGGTACTTTGCCGCGATCGCTAAAGGGAATGCTATGGCGATAGTCCTCAATCTTAACTAAATTACCTAACTCTTCTAGCTTCTTTACTACATTCTTACGGGCAACAAAGCGATCCTGTCCCTGAAACTCCCCTGCATTCTCATTGAGACTACCATCCTTATTCATGATGTTGATCATGGGCAAGTTATGGCGTTTACCCATCTCAAAGTCATTAAGATCATGGGCTGGAGTAACCTTGACGCATCCTGTCCCAAACTCCTGTTCGACAAACTCATCCCCAATAATGGGAATCTCCCGCCCAACAATGGGCAAAGTCAGAGTCTTACCAATATAATCTTTATACCTCTCATCATGAGGATTAACCGCCACCCCTGTATCTCCTAACATCGTCTCAGGGCGAGTGGTTGCCACTTCCAGATAACCACTACCATCCGTCAGCGGATAACGGAAGTGCCACAGATGTCCATCTACCTCTTGCTTCTCTGCTTCCAAATCCGATACTGCCGAAAGTGACTCAGGACACCAGTTAACTAAATAATTCCCGCGATAAATCAATCCTTCCTCGTAAAGTTTCACAAAAGCCGTCTTCACCGCCTGAGACAGTCCCTCATCCATGGTGAACCGTTCCCTTGTCCAGTCTGCCGATACCCCCAGACTCTTTAACTGATTGATAATCGTTGCTCCAGATTCCTCTTTCCAAGCCCAAGCCCGTTTTAAATACTCTTCCCGTCCCAAATCCTGGCGACTCTGACCGACCGCTTTAATCTGCTGATCCACAATGGTACTCACCGCAATACTGGCGTGATCCGTCCCAGGCAACCACAAGGTATTCCGCCCAATCATCCGATGATAGCGAATCAAAGTATCGATCAGCGCACTCTCAAAAGCGTGTCCCATGTGCAGACTCCCCGTAACATTCGGCGGGGGAATAACAATACAATAGGGTTCACCAGGATGATGAGGATCGGCTTTAAATACTTCCTTTTCTGCCCAGTATTGCTGCCATTTGGCTTCGGTTTGCTTGGGATCGTATTGGGTAGAGAGATTGGTGTCAGTTGCGGTCATGGGAATAGCAGAGGAGTTGGGTTTTCAGCAATTATTTATTGTATATTCATTGCCGTCACTCTTGCTAATTGGTTGATTGGGGTGGGGAGAATAAGGCGATCGCATCATAGCAATGCAATTGCATTACTTGATGAGTTAAAATTAAAATAACTCGAAAATAATGACAACTAATGACTGAAATATTGCAAGCAGAATCTACTCTTACTGATAGGTATCAAACTACCGTACCAGATATAGTACGTAAAACTTTAGGTTTAAATAAGCGAGACAAAATTGCTTACGTTATTAATGCTGATGGCAAAGTAACTATTGTCCGTAGTCAAACATCTGAAAACGATCCGATCTTGGGCAAATTCTTGGATTTTCTAGCTCAAGATATGGAACAAAATCTACAACACATACAACCCGTTACCAAGAAAACTTTAGAACAAGTTCGAGCTTTAGTCGCCGATCTAGATGTTGATTTGAATGCACCACTATCTGATGAGGATGAATAACTTTGTCAGAAAATAAGCCTCTAACTATAAATGGATGGCATATTTTTGCTCATCCGTTATTTATCAACCAATTAGAAGAATTATCGATTAAAGTAGAACGATTGCGCCAGAAATATCCTCAAGATTATCAACATAAGAATGCAACAAAACGATTAGCTGCAATCAACAAACTTGCTTTTGAAATCATCCCTCAAGATCCAACTTGTCCAGAATATCGTCAGGGAAACACTCTTGGAAGTGAATACAAACATTGGTTTCGAGCCAAGTTTTTTCAGCAATACAGATTATTCTTTCGCTATCATCAGCAATCAAAAATTATTGTTTATGCTTGGGTTAATGATGAAAAGTCCAAGCGTGCTTATGAAAGCAAGACAGATGCTTATCGAGTATTTAAAAGGATGCTAAAAAGTGGCAACTCTCCTAATGATTGGAAAATGTTATTAGAACTGTCAAGAGATTTAACTGAGTAGAAAGATTTGTTTCAGTTGCGATCATGTAACTAGCAGAGGGGTTGGGTTTTCAGCAATTATTTATTGTATATTTATTGCCGTCACTCTTGCTATTTAGTTGTTTTCGGTAATTAGGGATAAATATTTAGATTTAACTAGTCGCCAGTAATCTTCTGAAGCTAATAACTAAAAGCTAAAAGCTAAAAGCTTTTTTGATAAATTAAAAAGCAATCAATCTTTGATTTTCGTGATTTCAGCAATATCTTGACCTTCAAAAATCCTCAAGATTAGCCCACCCAAGATTAGCTCCCTGAAGATTAGCCCCCTCAAGATTAGTCCCCCGAAGATTAGCCCCCAAAAGATCAGCCTCCAAAAGATCAGCCTCCTCAAGATCAGCCTCCTCAAGATCAGCCTCCCGAAGATCAGCCACCATAAGATTAGCCCACACAAGATTAGCTCCCTGAAGATTAGCTCCCTGAAGATTAGCCCCCTGAAGATTAGCCTTTAAAAGATTAGCCTTTAAAAGATTAGCCTCCTCAAGATTAGCCTCCTCAAGATTAGCCCCCCGAAGATTAGCCCTCTCAAGATTTAAAAAACTCAAACAGTGAAATGCAAGAGTATTTCCTATTGCGAATCTTTGTGGTTGAAGACTAGCTATCCAAGAACCGAAAACAAAGGTCAAATTCCCGTTAATCTTAGAAATTTCTTGGGTAGTTCTGGCGCAAGCATTTAGTACTGCCAGCAACGACTCTTCTGCGTTGCGAGCTTGACGTTTTTCTTCCTGAAAATTAGGACGAGGTTCTAAACCCTCCAGGGGCATTCCATTGACTAACATCACCTCAATTAAGCGACAGAGCATGGTTTGCCACTCACTGATCAATTCAGGAGTTTTTCCATAAATCAACTCAATTTCATCCCAAACAAAATTAAACAGATATTCATCCATCGCGGAAAACCCACAGAGTTTAGCCCAACGCACTAAAGCTTCTGTATCATTACATCCTTTGCGAAAGTTCTCTTTTCTGGCTTCTAATTCCTCATGGATATTTTTAACTTCTTCAATAATCCGTTTGGCGGTAAGATATTCGCCAAAACTCTTGTGAGTAAATTCAAAAGTTTTATCCTTGTCTCGAATTCCGCCACTCTCACGAAAATAAAATGCAGCTAGTAAACGAGTAATACAACCTTTGGCATCTTGCTCAAAGCTAGCCTGAAAGTTAGCTAAAACTTGGCTCAAACCGCTATTTTGACAGTGGGATTCAATTTCTTGAATGGTGGTAGTTCTACCGTTACCATGCCAACAAGCTAAAGCAATTTCTTCTAAAATACCAATAAATTCTTTTAGTTCAATATTATTGGTTAGTAAATGACCATGTTTTTCATATCCTCTTTCGTAAACGGCTTCTAATAAATCGACATAAATTTCATTCAGATTAGTATCAGCCGTAAACTGTATTTTCCGCCGTTCATAACTAAGGGCAATTAAATAATTTAGCAACGGTTGGGTAGTGATCTCTAATAAATTCTCTTGATCAAGTTCGGAAGGCAAACCACTGTAATCTTTTCCTTTAGCTCTACCGTAATTTTGCCACCAAATTTGTCTTTGATCTGATTTAAGAATTTGATCCTGATCAACATACTTTTTCATTTCATGCTTAGTATTAATCAACACATAAGGCAATAAATACAGCAGTTGATGTCGTTGGCGTTGATTGCGATTAGCCTGAATCACAACTTCTCGCCCACTAATTATTACCTGTAAACGAGCTTTATAATTATTGAATTGTGATACTAAAAATTTCACGGCTTCCACAAAGTCTTTAGCTGCATTTTCGGCAATTTTGCCTTGCATTGATAGCTCATCCAAACCATCAAAGATAATTAGCAATCTTAAATCTTCGTTATCTCTTTCAATAGGATTATGGGATAACCAACAACTGGTTTGGGCAAATTCGCCAATAGCTTTGACTAAATCGTCACCATGGCTAAACTTGTGTAAGGGAATAAATAGAGTATTAACATCCCCTTTCGCTGCCTGTTGAGCTGCAAATATTTTGCTAAAAGAAGATTTTCCGCTGCCTGGGCCTCCAGTTATCAAACGAATAGCATCATCCTTATCTTTTTTATCTAGCCATAATTGCAAAGATTGATCGAGTTTAACGGCTACTCTTACGTATTCTCTATGTAAATCTAGTGTTCCATCAATTTGTTCGTTTTCTTTAAGCTTAAATTTTTCTTCGTAATAAGCTCTCAGAGGAACATAAACTTGATTTAAGCTAAATGCTTCGGCAAACATTGGTTCTTCTATCTGCTTTTGTAGCCATGCCCGATAGCGTAACCATTGCTGTTGTCTTTTATTGGCTTGGGTAAAAGGAGTATATAAGATTTCTTGAAGAACTGTATATTGCTGATGATGAGTTAACCATTGATCATTTAAAGCCTCAACAAAATAAGCAGGAAGGCGGCTACTAATCTTTTCTGCCTCAATTGGTTGATTAACATAGGTTTTTAACCATTCAGTCAAAACTGTTTTGATTTCTGAAACCAGAGAAAATTGTTCTGGATGAGCAAAAAAATTGCTATCAATCACTAATTGTCCATCAGCGATCGCAAATTGTAACTGAGAAGATAAAATCTTGAGATCTTCTGATTTTTCTGTTAATGATGCTTCGGATTCTTTAAGCAAATGAGCTAGGGCTTGCATCATAGAACGAATAATCAACAAACCTGCAATCTCTTCTGGTTTGGATTCTAGTCCCAAAGATTCTAAGAGTTCAAAACCATTATCGGCTAGATCATCCCATTGCAAAAAACTAATATTAGCTGCACCTTTTCCTAAAGTAAGCAAAAGACTTTTCCAATCTATGCTGATTTCTCTTTGTAATAGAGAGCGCTGTTTTTCAACTCTAATCTTAGATCCATCAGACATAAATTTTTAGATATATCTACTAATACTTGATTTGTTTAAATATTAGTAAGCAAATTTTAGAAAATAGAGTTTTTATTAGATAATTTTAAGAATTAAAGACGTTTTTTGTTGTTTTTGGAGAGGGCGATCGCATTTACTCCACTGAAAACCAAGCCAATCTAAACAAGTAGACTTTTTGATGACCGAGAAGATAAAAAGTGCGATCGCCTATATGCTCTCAAGGATTCACATCACACTAACTTTGCATCGTCATTTAGGACGGCTAGCGGTGCGATCGCCTTAAAGATTATCCTTAGAATGTGCAGTTCATACATAGAGAACACATTTGCCTAAAAAAATACGAGAATTAAAAGCAATACTACTTAAAGCAGGTTTTGAGTTGATGCCCAAACGCGGTAAAGGCAGTCATGCCATATATCAATATCCAGGGACTACAATAAGAGTAAACTTACCTGGAAAAGATGGAGCGGATGCCAAACCATATTCAGAAAAGCAAGTGAAAGAAGCTATTAAAAGAATACAAAATGAATCATAAGTATCAAATTACTATTGCTTGGAGTCAAGCAGACGAATGTTATCTAGCTTATCTCCCCGATTTTGCTGAAGAAGTTATGCAGCCTGTTACTCATGGAGATACTTATCAGGAAGCTTTGCAACATGGCTTAGAAGTAATGGAAGAATTAATTTTACATTTACAAGCAAAAGGTAAATCTTTGCCAGTCGCTAAGTTAGTTTCAGCCTAATTTGGCGATCGCCTTCTATCTATGAGTAATCTTATCCTGAATAATGTTGATTAATTTAATTGCGATCGCTTAACTTAATTCAATTTAAATGCTCTGATTAAAGTTTGATTAAGTTGGTTAATTTGCTGCTTACTTAACTTACCAATCTTCCTAAGTATTAATTTACGTTCAAGAGTAATAATTCTAGTTACTCTTACCTTAGAGTCAGTTTTAATCCTGTTTGTGAAAATTCATCGTCAGACTTGGCGATCACAAATTCATCAGGAATTAAATTTTGAACTTTTTGAGAAGATATAAAACACAACGTAATTTCATCAATATTTGAACTAACTGCTAGTACTAAAGCTGGACGTAATTTAGTTTGGCTTAAGTCGCTAAATGGAAACTGAACCAACACAATATCACCCTTGTTTAAAGCCATTAGATAGGTTCTCCATCCTCTAAACTATAAAGATCAGGTTCATCATGGAGAAAATTAAAAATATTACTTGCTTCAACCAAGCCGATAATTTCTTTCTGAGAAGGATACGGCAGATTTGTATATAACTTTTCCTCTAAGAGCAATCTTTCCTCATCAGAGAGAGATTGAATAACTTGATATATAGATTCAACAAGTTGGGTATTCATTTCATCGTTACACTGTAGCTAATTCATTTAAGGGAAGTCATCGAATATATCGCAAGGATGAGGCTAGAGTCGTTATTCGTTTGCATTCTGGGAAAATACTACATCCTAAAATCATCAGGCAAGTTTTTGATGAGATAGATCAATAAATATAAATATCTCAATTAAGACTTAATATTGCTAACTTGTAATGGGTTTAGTTTAAGTGCGATCGCACTTAACTGTAGATAAGCGATCACTATATTCACCTTATAATAGCTGTTGCGTAACTTCAGTTAGAGAGAAAATTGCCAATGGTTCGTGTTGTCCTGGTTAACCCCGAAATTCCTCCTAACACGGGTAATATTGCTCGTAGCTGTGCGGCTACAAAAACCGAGCTACACCTAGTTGCTCCTTTGGGGTTTGAAATCAGCGATCGCTATCTCAAAAGAGCGGGCTTAGATTATTGGCCCTACGTGAAACTTCACTATCACGAAAATTTAGAGGCTTTTTGGCGAGAGCAGCAACAAAGGGGCGGACGGATGATTGGTTTTAGTGTCAGGGGTACCAAAAATTATCTCGATTGCCAGTACCAGGAAACAGACTGGTTATTATTTGGCAAAGAAACTGCGGGACTGCCCCCAGAAGTAACTACTCGCTGCGATGAAATGGTACGGATTGATATTGCGGAACCAAAGGTGCGGAGCTTAAATCTTTCTGTCAGTGTCTCTGTGGGATTATTTGAAGCTATTCGACAAACTACACATTAAACTTCTTGCCCTAAATAAAGGGCTACGCCCCCTTGCACTAGTTTCCCAAGCGGTCTATTTACCGAATTTTGACCAATGCACTGTAATCTTGCTCTATTAGACTGATTAAGAATCTAGATTGAGGTCAGCTTACTTAGAAAACAAAGCGAATAAAGCAAAATATTTCAAAAATAAGCTTAAATTACTCTGCAATTAATCAGCAAAGCCTGGCAAACTGCCTACAATTTGCTGGTAGTGCTGTGAAAAAATCCAAAACCCTTATAAAATCTTGTATTCCCTCTAACATTTAGACACCAATTATTGATCTTGATATGGTTAAACTTGCTAATAATACATACTTCCAACTAGGTGTCTTGATGTCATCGGCAATGGTCGGGCAAACAGTCGGGTTGAATCAATCGACTCAAGCTTTAGAGTTGGATAACTCCTTAATTCAACAACTAGCCAATGGTGAAAAAAATAGGGCAAACGAAACTAATTTTGCTCAATCATCGCCAAATCCCACATTTTTCCCTCAATCTTTTAACTTAATCGCCTTTTCATTGCACCCCAAATCTGTAGATAGCCCAATCAAGTCAGATAATTTTAAACTTGTTGCTCCCCTATCCCAATCAGAACAGACAAGTTCAACCCCTAATAATAATCAAGCATTATATTTAGCAAACGCGCAATCTCTGTCCAAAGCGACACCGCTGGTTTATCAAGTAAAAGAGGGTGATACCATCACCAAGATTGCCAGTCAATATCAAATACCCAGCCATGAGCTAATTGAACTCAATCAGATCACAGACTCCAATATTATTTTTGTCGATCAGCGATTACAAATTCCCCTCACAGCAACTAAAAATCTTCCGGGAAATTCTCACAATGGTCTTCACAATGGAGCGATCGCCAATATCAATTCTGGGATAAATCCGAGTAGATCTAAGGTTGACAAATTATCCCAGCCTAAAAGCACCAAGACGGATTTCGTCTCATCTGTAGATTCATCAGTAAGTTCAACTGTAGATTCAACTACCGAGGAAGATCCCTATATCGCTAATTTGAGAGCAGAAATAGAACAACTAAGAGAACAGAATGCACGGCAAGATGCGGCACAAAATACACCAAAGCAACAGCCACAAGTCATTGACAATGACGATGCTGCAAGTTTGGTCTCCGTGACCAAGCAACAGCCCATGCAACGAGAAAAATCCAATTCTTTGGGAGCATCTGCCGTATCCATTACCGCAAATTTAATCAAGGAAAGCTCTCAAGCCTTAAAACTGCCTCCTTTACCCAGCTCTCAAGCCTACTTGCCTGATATCTTTGACGGCTACGCTTGGCCTGCGGAGGGAGTCCTAACGTCTGGTTATGGTTGGCGTTGGGGGAGAATGCACGAGGGAATCGATATTGCTGCCCCCATTGGTACTCCTGTTTTAGCGGCAGCAGCAGGGGTGGTGACTGGTGCTGGATGGCATGAAGGCTACGGCAACTTAATTAAACTAGAACATCTAGATGGTAGTTTAACCTTGTACGGTCACAATAACCGAATTTTAGTTACCCACGGTCAACAGGTAAAACAAGGAGAGCAGATAGGTGAAATGGGTAGTACTGGTCGAAGTACTGGCTCCCATCTCCATTTTGAAATTCATCTGCGAAATGAACAGATCGTCGATCCTCTCACTCTACTGACCAGCAGATAGTTTAGGTAATTGAGTCAAGTTTCAGTTATCGGTTTGCTTTTTAGTGGCGATCGCCAATTGGACTTGAGGAATTTGCCGTAGACGATCCATAATTTCTATTACTTGTCCATGTTCCACGGTTTTATCTGCATTAATGATCACGATGGTGTTGGATTCAGATTTGATGAGCTGCTTAATTTCAGTTTGCAATTGAGCAATTTTGGCGGGTTTACCATTTACGGCCAACTTGCCCTGGGCATCTAAACTCACGGTAATCTGTTTGGTTTTTTGTACTTCCCCGGTACTGGCGCTAGGAAGATTGACGGGTAAACCCTCGGAATGAGTTAAATAAAGACTAGAAACCATAAAGAATACCAAAATAGCGAAGATCACGTCGATCATCGGCAAAATATTAATTTTTGGTGGTAAGTCAGGCTCTTCAGGTAATTTCATAGATAGATAGCTCGATTTTTTGTTGAAATTAAAACTATAAAATTAATTCAATACGCTAATTATATTAATAACTCCGAACTCCAGAGCTATTCATCTTACAAGCCTTCTGGGTGCTTTGAGAGATAGCCATGAAATTTTTCCTTAATACTTATCATTCGAGCTTGATCTGCGAAGACCAAGTCCATCCCACCATCGTAAGGATGATATATGACCTTAGACGATATACCGATTGTCATATGATTTGAAAGAATCTCATTAGCAGCATTCGCCATCACATCATCGAGTAAGCCAGGTTTCCATATTTCAGGTTTCCAATAGATGTGCCAAAAACCTGATTCGTCGTCATTAGGATCTGATTTTCCTGATTGCCAATGTATCCAGTCCACCACTTTTCGTTCAGTCTTATCTAAATTTGACCATTCCGTCATCAAAATGAATAAAGGTTCATCTTGGTGAAATACAGATGAAAGTACTTGATTGTGACGCTCAATGATACTTTGCAATTCTAATTTATTTTCAGGGTATCTTTTTGAATGTGGCAATGAGTGGAATCGTAACCATTTGTGCGATATTTCAAACTTTAATTTATGCGCTAAAGGTGTTGATGTACTAGCTATTTCATGCCAAATTTTATCTAAGCTTATATCAACCATGTATATGTTTTCCAACGACATTAAAGTGTCCACTCATGATTCTCCCTGGCATTAGCTAAAAATTCAAGTTTGATGAGATCGCCTGTTTTTTCTTCTGTTTTTTCCTTGTGAAAAATAGAACCCGTTGGACAAGCACCCACTTCTCCCCAGAGTTGATGCAAACCAGAGAGACGATATGGCAATTTCTTCCTCGATTTTTCATATCCCAGAGGTGGACACCTTCAATTTCACAATTGATCTAGCCGATCCAAATGCAATAGTTCCAACTGTCCGCCAACTTCTTGAATCAGCGCAATTTGTCGGAGATATAAACCACGAAAAATGCTGGCAAAAAACAAGGTGAAAATTGCCACCACTAACCCTGCGGCAGTAGACACTAAGGCTTCACCGATACCTGCGGTAACTCCTGCGGCTTGAGTTGATTCAATATCCCCCAGTTTTAGAGAGGATAAAGAAGTAATTAAGCCTAAAACAGTTCCCAGCAAACCTAATAATGGCGCAACCCCAATAACGGTTTCAAGGGAGTTATTAAATCGCTTGAGGAGGGGAATTTCTGCTTGCGCGGCACTTTCGAGGGCGAGGCTAAACTTTTGGGGTGTCGATCGCTCCAAAGATAAGGCAACAGCAAAAATACGGGCGATGGGTAAATTTAAATGACGCTTGAGCATGGAACTGGCGGCGGGGGGATCGTCTCGATAGAGATTGAGCAGTTGTTTAATTACTTGATTTTGCTTTTGAGAAGTCTTAAACCAAAAAAGCGATCGCTCTAAAATAATTGCCAGGGAATAAATAGACAGTCCCAATAAAGGGAGCATCACTACTCCACCACTTTTAAATAATTGCCAGATAGTTTCCATCGATTTCAATTTGCTGTTTAATCGCTGTTTAATAATACAGTTAATAAATATGAATATTAAAGCTAAAGGTAATTTCTAAATTCTCCAAAGGAAAATCAGTAGGCAAGGGCGCGAAGGGTACGGACTGTTGCACCGCTGCCAAAGCTTCTTGATCTGCCTCAGGTGCACCTGAACTCTGAATTACTTTAAGCCCAGTAACTTGACCACTCTTTTCAATCTTAAAATTGAGCACTGTAGTGCGATCGTCTTGTCGGAAAGCAGGATTCCAGTTAGGCTTTACTTTCCCTTCCATAGCCGCTAAATATTTGCTTAGGTCAATATCCTTAAGGGCTTTTAACTGCTCTGGGTTTAAGACGCTGTTGTATTCGAGAGCTTCTGGACTAAAAAAAGCATCTCCACCACTAGCAAGAGTTTGGCTAAAATCTCCTCCCGATAAATCACTGGCACTAGTACTAACTCCATCTGGCGGGACAGTTGGACGGGGCTGGCTTTGAGGCGGTATGTTAGTGGCTACAGAATTGTCTTTTGGGGCAGTGGCGATTTCCCTCTGGGAACCCTTCGCGATCGGTTTGGGTTTGGGTTGAGGTTTGGGAACTGAAAGCTTGTCTGAACCAGATAAGACATTGGATTGTTCTTCCTCAAGGGGCTTGGTTGCTTCAGGAACTGGTGCAATTGCAGGTGATGATGGAGCTGTTGGTGGATTTGCGATCGCTGGAGTTGGTGCTGATTTGAGATTAGGAGAACCCTCATAATCACTTTTATCTTTAGAGGTCGTTTCTTTTACAGGCTCTTCAGGAAGAACTGTAAATTCAATTGGGTCGAGATCCGTTTTGTCAGGTCTGACCGTCTCAACTTCTTGATATCGAGCAAATAGCAGCAATCCTAAACCATGAATCACAATCGAAATTAGGATCAGCCAGAGGAGTTGCTGATGATTCACATCACGGGGAACTATCTCTATTGGTTGATGATCTTGCTCTGTCGGCTTTAAATTTACCATCTTTAACCCCTCGCCTCCACAATCGAAAATCTTATGGGAAATTGTACCTGCATCCAACCTTAGCAAAAAGATGTTGCTGATTGTAGCTTGGAAATGGTAGGCAATACTTTTTGTCCTAAAGGATACCGCTTCGCATATAACTCTAGGCTCTAATAGGTTCGCATCTGTCAGGGGATGAGACTTTAATTATTAATAAAAACTTGACTTTGTATATACAAATGCATATATTCAAAATGTGGAGTTTGAGTGGGACGAAAATAAGAATCAAAGTAACATCTCCAAGCATGGGATTGATTTTGAGCAAGCCCAGAAAATATTTGAAGATCCAAATTTACGTCTGATGTGAATTAGGAAAAAGTAAGGAAAAGACAGAAGATGAAAGTTACCAAGCAAATCATCAAAAATCTCTTCCCATGAATAGCATAAACTTT
>JBJOPG010000168.1:0-9827 GCA_046050865.1 Cyanobacteriota bacterium | reverse complement strand
TAGGGGCTTGAAATATTAAGTAATTAGATTTTTATCTAATCAATAAATTTTCAAAAATAGTTGTTGATTGTCATCAGTGAATTTACCATCAAAGTCTTAAAAAGCAGAATGTTGATGATAAAGATAGTTATAAACCAGGTGGTTAAAATGACATTTTTTACTTTAGGATTGGCTGAAAGAAAAGTAAGGTTGGAGAAACCACAGTAGTGACAACTACCAAAAATCAACTGTTAAAAATAAATTTAACTATAAATTATTGTCTTCATGGGAGGCGGAAATTGAATGTCACAAGCTTTACAGCCAAAATTTAGCTGTAGCATTTTAAAGTTGAGCACAGTAATGATGACTATGTTTACTGCTTCACCAAGTTTAGCTTTACCTCTTTCTCCCGGCGATCGCCTAGAAGTGTCAATTCCTAAAGAAACTTATTTTAGTAGAGTATACGAAGTCAATGAAGAAGGTAATTTAGAAATTCCTTATTTGGGTACTATGTCTGTAGCAAATTTAGAACCAAGCTATGTAGAACAAAAATTGGCTCATTCCTTGGTTAAAAGAGGATTTTTTCCACCCAATACTTTGCAAATGACCATACAAGTGATCGAATGGTCGCCGATTACTGTTAATTTAACTGGAGAATTATTTCAACCAGGTGCTACACAGGTTAATCTTCCTTTTTATCCCGAAGAATCGGCAGTATCTCCCGATGCCAAGCAAATCTCTGGTGAGTTTCCCTATCGCCGATATCTTACAGATGCTCTAGAAGCAGCCGGGGGAGTATTACCGACCGCCAATATCAAAGAAATTCGCTTAATTCGCGATGGCAGAGAACAAATTATCGATCTTGCTGGGGCGTTAACAGGAGAACCATTTGAAAATATCCCTTTGATTGCAGGCGATCGCATTATTGTTCCTGCAAGCGAAGGTTTTCAACCAGAATTAGTTCGTCCTTCGGCAATTACCCGTCCTGGGATAAAAGTATTTGTTTCCAACCTAACCATCCCCTCTTCCAGCAATGCCACATCATCAATTAACAACATCGAAGAGGGAATTACGTTTCCCTATGGAGCACGCTTTAGTCAGGCAGTAATAGCCACTAACTGTGTTGGGGGTACAAAATCTACCAATGCCAAGCGGAAAGCGGTTTTAGTTAGAGTAGATCGACTGACTGGCGAGACTAATTATACCGAAAGAGATGTAGAAGAATTGATTAGAGATTCTCACAATGATGATGAAAATCCGCTGTTAATGCCTAGAGATGGCGTGGCTTGTTATGACTCGACTGTGACTAACACCAGAGATATTTTTCAGATGCTTGGTGATATCATTAGCCCCTTGAAAAGCTTATTTTAATACCTATTTCCTATTACCTAATAAATGTCATCTCCATCTCCATCTCCATCTCCATCTGAATCTTTAGTCACTATCGAAGCAAAAATAACTAAGGAACACCTTTGGTTGCGGTGGCTAAAGTATCTGTTGTTTGGTGCTATTTGTAATGGAGCTGTTTGGGGGCTGGCACTGACTTATCTAAAAAAAACTCCTCTCACTTTTACGAGTGAGTTAATCATTCATGTTGCTGGAGGTTCTCCTGGGGTTAGTGTTAACTTGCCTAGTATTGGTCAAGCAAATACTTCCAGTGGTACTTCTTTCGGGGCGCATTCTGACCCTCGCGAAAACTACAAACTGATGGCAACAAATGCAACGGTTCTCAAAATAGCCGCAGAGTCATTAAAGATGTCTGAATCTCAATTCGGTAAACCTAATATCGAGTTGATCAACAATACAACCCTGCTGCTTCTAGAAGTAAATGCTCAAGATCCCAAAGTTGCCGAGTCAAAAGCCTGGGCATTATATCAAGCATTTTATCGACGTCTAAATGTATTGCGATCGCAAGAACAAGAAGAGCGAGATAAAGCAGTGCAGCAGATATTAGAAGATACTCGTGTCAAATTAACCGAAGCTCAAAACAAACTATCTAATTACAAATTACAATCTGGTTATAATTCCTCTGATCAGATCAAAGATTTGATTGGTAACATGGGAAATATACAAGCTGAATTAATTGGCGCGATCGCTCAATACCGTCAAAATAATGATAGCTTGCAACAGTTAGCCACTACCTTAAGACTATCACCCCAAAAAGCAGCAGATGCATTAGTTTTGCAAACTGATCAGGAATTCCAAAAAATTCTGGTGGAATATACCGATGCCACCACAATCATAACCAACCTCCTACCTAGTCGAGGAATTAATTATCCCGATGTAGTTGAAGCCAAACAAAAACAACAAGCTTCTCTTCAGGCACTCCTAAAAAGAGGTCAGAAGTTATTGGGGATTCCCGTCCAACAACTCAGTTTAGAGCGTTTAATTTTAGATAATAGCAACGGTTCGGGAGTCAAACGTGGAGATTTATTTGTTCAGTTAGTAAAGACTAATGCAGATTTAAAAGGTTTAGAAGGGCAAATAGCAACTTTACAAGAACAAATTGCCAATTTAAAGGCAGAATTGAATGTTTTAACCGAAAAAGAAACAATTCACGACAACTTAGACCGTAATTTACAAATAGCCCAAGCAGTATTTGCTTCTACCCTAACCAAGATCGATCTTAGTAAAGGCGATCCTTTTGCCTCTTTCCCGATGATCCAAATTATCGAAGAACCCACTCTACCAGCAGAACCCAGCGCCCCTAAACCCAAACTAGTAATGGCTGGGGCATTTGTTGGTTCGTTATTTGTGACTGCGGGACTAACTCTGCTATGGTGGCGCGAACCCTTATTAAAAGTCTCCAAACAAATCGTCAAAAAAGCGATCGAATAATTTGTTATTTGTTTTTGGTCATTAGTTATTGGTCTTTAACAGGTAATCAAGATAAAAGATAGACAAAAGCAGATCTATAAAGCAATCTAGTTTCAGAAGCTACTACATCAGAAAAATAACTTGATCTTCTCCAAAGAAATTCAACCACAAAACTTTGCCGAACGAGTAGTCTGGTATGCCATGACCTGGACTTACTTTTCTTATCTTCTGGGGGCTACTTATGTTGTTGGTTCGGCAGTAGGTTGGATTTTATTTGCTTATTTATTATTGAAGCTTTGGTTACAGGATGATTTTACTCCTGCGGAAGAGAAAATTGTCATTCCCTGGGTTACTTGGGTTTGGATTTTGGGAATGTTGATGATGGAAGTGGCTTTAGTTGCCGGGCATCTAAACTATAATTTGCCTATTTCCCAAATTATCAAATCTTCTATTGGTTGGGGAAAAGGCTGGGCATTAATCGCCCTCTATCCCCTAGCAGGTTGCTTAAACATCAGACCCAAAATAATTTATCGCGCAGCTTGTGTAATTTGTTTTCAAACTCTGATCATTTCTCCCCTATTAATTGCTGCGCCTTTATTACATTTACCGCAAACTTTATATGTCTCTCCTCTCAAGGCTGTAGGTGCCGGATTGGGACCAAGTTTTTTCGATGTTTCTTTGTATGCAATAGATTTTGACGGACAAATACGTCAACGTTTATTTACTCCCTGGGGCCCCGCTTTAGGTTTTGTTGCCAATATTTACTTCACTTTAGCGATGCAGGAAAATGATAAAAAATGGCGATGGTATGGCATCATCGGTGCAATTTATCTGTCCCAAATCTGTAAATCTCGTTTGGCGCAAGTGTGTATTTTTAGTACGCCCATTTTTATTTTTGTGTTATCACGGTTAATTCGTCCTTATATTTTGATGTTTCTGGGCGCAGCTAGTGTAGTTAGTGGCATTCTCGCCACTAATATTATGAATGCTGCCGCTGCTTTTTGGACGAATTTTAAAGCTCAAAGAGCTGCATCCAGTAGAGTGCGCTCAGTGATCAAAGAAATTGCTTTTTATCGCGCCAAAACTGAAGCCCCCGTTTGGGGTCATGGTATCTTGCAAATGGGTCCTCATGTAGTAGAATTTATGCCCATTGGCTCTCATCACACCTGGGCAGGCTTGGCTTTTGTCAAAGGCATGGTTGGTTTTTATTCTTTAGCTATTCCCATGGTTTTAGGTTTTTTATTCTTGTTAGTGAAAGCCCAAAATAATCGAGATGCAGCAACAGGATTAGCAATTTTATTTATTTTGTTTCTTTATACTTTCGGTGAGAATCTAGAAGTTTTGGCTTATCTTTATTGGCCTGGTTTGATTATAATGGGTATTGCGTTTAGAAAAACTAAGACAACTAAAGTATTGTGACTTTTGACTTATGTTTTGTTGATTGTACAATCAATATTGTTTTTATTAGTTAGACAATAAACGCTATCTTGCAATTTTTCTCTCAGAGAATAAATATCTTCAAATTGTTGTTTGAGTTTTTTTGTTTGGGCTTGATTAAGATTAGCTTGTTGAATTTTTTCTGGCAAATCTTTCCAGTTTAAAGGTTTAACCAAATAGTCAGTAATTCCGACATCAAAACTACGATAAATAGAATCGCGATCATCAAGGGCAGTCATCATGAGAATTGGTGGACATTGAATGCCTAAAATATTTTTAAGTTTAAGGCAACAAGTAAAACCATCCATACCAGGCATTACTGCATCTAATAAAATTAAATCAGGGGTGTATTGCTGACAAATATTTAAACAAGCTTCGGCACTATCAGCTTCTAAAGTAGAATAACCTTGAATATTTAAAATACCAGCAGCAGTCATACGAATGCTGGCATCATCATCAACAATCAGAATTATTTGGTTTTGAGGATCAAAATTATTATCAGTCATGATTTGATTTCTGAATTTTTAACTAGATTTGTAGAGAATTAATTTGAGTTTGGTAAATAATTTTTGGTTTTTTTAAGCATATTTAATATCAATGTACTCTCTACTGTGCTGAGGTACAGAGCGATCTCGTTTAATTCGCAATTGATGACCGATGCCAGTTAATTTGAGAGCAAAACGTTCACATGCTTGATAAAACGACAGGGGTAAAAGTTTTAGTAAATAGGCAGCTAGAAGGGTTTGAACAGTGCGACTGGGTTCGCTGAAGATAATTTGCCAGTGGGTAGCTAAAGCCTGATGGGTTAATTTGACTGCCATGTCGGCATTTTGAAGGCGGACAGCACGACGAGCTAAATAGCGTAGTTGATAGGCTCTAGCAGGGTTTTCCCACTTAGCAAGTAATTCAGGAGAGCGATCGCGATGTTTCTCAATCATTTGCTCCCAAGAATCAAATTGTTTAAGTAAATTAGCAGACAATCCTTCACCATTGACACGATATAAGGTTAAAGCTTCGGGAATACCTGCAATTTCCCAAGGAGTTTCTGCTGCTATACGCAACCAGCATTCAATATCTTCTGATTGACGGAAATTTTCATCAAAGTAGAAGTTTTCAATTTGTCCGTGTAGATTAGCTTGAAAGCAAATCGCTTCAAATACTTCTTTACGAATAACAGGGGCTGAACCATTACCGATGGGATTGCGACAGAGAAGATGGGAGGGAGTAATATCTTGCAGTTTGGGCATTTGATAAATTCCTAGGGATTGACCTTGACCATCAATAAATTGAGAGCGACTAAAGCTCACCCCGACTTGAGGGGAGGATTGTAAATGTTGAATGTGTTGAGCTAATTTTTCAGGCAACCAGAGATCGTCAGAATCTAGAAAAGCTAAATAATCACCTTGAGCGTGACGAATTCCTGTATTTCTTGCCCCTGCTAAACCACGATTTTCTTGACTGATAATTTTAATTCGGGGATCGCTAAACTGTTGGCAAACTTCCAAGCTGCGATCGGGAGATGCATCGTCAATAATTAACAATTCAAAATGGGGATAGGTTTGATTTAACACCGAGTTTATTGTTTGAGCAATATAACTTTCTACGTTGTAGACAGGAACAATTACTGATACGAGTTTCATACAAATACCTTAACTTGTGATTAATTTCAGTATTGCTGCCTCTCGTTCGCGATCACGTTTGTTTTCAAATTAGTTTTGTCTGATTTTTTGTATAACTTGCTGAAAATGTTTTCACACAACTTTTTGCGCCAAAAATTTATTTAAGGAACTGACTGGTCAAGTTGCAATTTAAAGACTACAAAGGAGAAATAAAAAAGTTAAATTTTATCAGTAATTATTTATGTCAGAACGAGAAAAGATTCGTCACTTACTGACAATCGAAGATAGAACAGGCAAAAAAACTTATCGACTAGAAGCAAAAACCTATTCTCTAGGCAGAGATCCCAGTAATTCGATTGTGCTTGATGGTTTTTCAATTTCACGACATCATGCAACTATCTTACGCATACCTTCAGCGAATGGTGATCGCTCTTGTTTTCGCATTCTCGATGGCAGTTTTAATGGCAACCGCAGTACTAATGGGATTACAATTAATGGTGGCAAGTGTCTTTCTGGAGATCTTAAACACGGAGACAAGATTGAGTTTGGCAATCAAATCTTGGCTAAATATTATGCCCTGTCCAATTTATCAGACTCGGAATTTGCTCAACTTAATCCATTAGAAGATGTTTCTACTTTTTTAACTAAAACTACCAATTCACATCAAACTTTTATTGCCCCCCAAAATGATTCTGTTGAGGCTAACGATATCGCCCTGGCACGTCTAGCTTCTTTTCCCGAATTAATTCCCAATCCGATTATTGAAATCGATTTACAAGGGAACATTACCTATCTCAATCCCGCAGCAATTCGTCAGTTTCCGCAATTAAAAGCCAGGGGCATTGAACATCCAATTTTGGCAGACTTTCCCGATTTGGTTCGTCAGCAAGCAGCAAATTCTTTTACCCGCGAAATTTATTTAAATAATGCTATTTTTGAACAATCGATACATTATCTACCGCAAAGTGATTTAATTAGAATTTTTCTGACAGATATTACTGAACGTCAGCGAGCAGAACAAGAAAGAGAACAACGCGATCGCTTGTTACAGGAGGCGATTATAGCTCAAGATCTCAGTTTTACCCAACGTCTTCAGCATTTACTTAGGATAGGCTGTGAATCTTTTAATTTAGAAGTTGGTTTTGTTAGCAAAATCGAGCAAAATTACTTACACAAACAAGCTATTTATTATCAAAACCAGCCTAATTCCTGTTTAAATTTGATTGAAATTCCTCAAAAATGCGATCGCCAACCTTGGCAAAAAACCTTGGCTACCAAAGCAGCGACTTATTTATTAGATGGAGAGATAGCAGATTCTAGCTTTAAACCTTTAAAAACCTATTTTGCTAAAAGCATCCTCGTAGCAGGAGGGGTTTACGGTATCCTTGGCTTTTTTAGTAGTACATCGCGAGAGTCAGTTTTTACTCAAGCACAACAAAAACTTTTAAAAATAATGACTCAATGGTTGGGCAGTGAGATCGAACGTCAGCAAATTCAAATTCGTCTAGAGCAACAATATTCAAAAACAGTTTTACTCAAATATATCACTGAAGAAATTCGTCAAAGTCTAGATATACAGCAAATAGTTCAAACTACAGTTGAGCAAGTTGGAACAGCTTTTGGTGTTAATCGCTGTATTATTCATCGCTATTTACCAGGTCCGCCCCCTAAAATTCCCTGTGTGGCAGAATATTTAACTCATGATACTCTTTCAATGCTAGAGCAAGAAGTTCCTCTTGTTGGTAATCTGCACGCTCAAAAAGTATTGAATCAAGAGCGAGTTGTGGTTACTGATGAGGTTACTCAAGATCCTTTACTGCAAAATGTTTTTTATACTACCGAACAATTACAAGCTGTCTCAATTTTGGCAATACGTACTTCCTACAAAGGAAAAATTAATGGCATAATTGCTCTTCATCAATGCGATCGCCAGCGTCATTGGCAACAAGATGAAATTGAATTACTAGAAGCGGTGGCTGCCCAAGTAGGAATTGCTTTAGGTCAAGCACAATTATTAAAAAAAGAAACTTTACAAACAAGTCTTTTATCCAAACAAAATGAACAATTAAATGCTGCCAAAAAAGCTGCTGAAGCAGCAAACCAGGCGAAAAGCCAATTTCTTGCCACCATGAGCCATGAAATTCGTACTCCGATGAATGCGGTAATTGGGATGACCGGACTATTGCTTGATACTGATTTAGATGAGCAACAAAAAGATTTTACCGAAACCATTCGTAATAGTGGAGAAGTTTTACTCACCTTAATTAACGATCTGCTCGATTTTTCCAAAATTGAGGCAGGAAAACTGACTTTAGAAACCTATTGTTTTGAACTTCAAACCTGCATCCAAGAAGCAATAGATTTAGTTTCTCCCCAAGCTCGTATCAATGACATTAAATTAATCCTTCGATTAGAGTCATCAGTACCTCAAATGATCGTTGGGGATATGGCACGACTGCGACAAATTTTAGTTAATTTAGTTGCTAATGCTGTTAAGTTTACTGATTCAGGACAGGTTGTCGTATCTGTGTCGGTATTAGAAACTTTATTTGAGGCAGACAAACCAATCTCTAGACTGCAATTTATGGTCGAAGATACAGGGATTGGTATACCAGCAGCCAAACAACAATATTTATTTCAGTCTTTTAGTCAGGTAGATGCTTCAACAAAACGCCAGTATGGCGGAACTGGCTTAGGGTTGGCAATTTGCAAACAATTGGTAGAGTTAATGGAAGGTAATATCTGGGTAGAGAGTTATGGTTGTGTAACTGGCTCGCGCGACCCTCTGTGGCAAGCTGTATCAACCAATCAAGAACTAATAGGCGCTAGATTTTATTTTACAATTTCTGTCGAATCTGCTTTCTCTTGTGTTCTACCCAAGAGTTCTCAGCCATTGCCACTGATAACGAACACAGTTGAGAAAAAATCTTTACGTATCTTACTAGCTGACGACAGTAGTATCAATCAAAAAGTCACTTCCTTGATGTTGGAAAAATTGGGTTATCGAACCGATGTAGTTAGTAATGGTTTAGAAGCAGTTGAGGCGGTAGCAAAAATACCTTACGATGTGGTACTGATGGACGTAGAAATGCCTGAGATGGATGGTTTAACAGCTACAAATACGATTGTAACTAAAACATCGGCTCAATCTTGTCCCTATATCATTGCTTTAACAGCTTATGCTCTTTCAGAAACCCGAAATCAATGCCTACAAGCAGGAATGAAAGATTTTTTAGTTAAACCAATTCGCTTAGAAAATTTAGCTTTAGCATTACAACAAGCGACTAAAGTTATTGTTGAACGGCAAGAGTCATCAGTGAAAGAGACAAAAGCTGTTCAACAATTAACATCGATAGAGACAAACACCAATTTACCAACCCCAACAGAATCAGGAATCTTAGACCACCAAGTCTTAGACGATTTACGTAGTTTAGCAGGAGCACAAGCAAATACTTTCTTAGCAGGTATCATGGAGCAATATTTTGAGGATAGTCCGAAAAAGCTGCAAGGAATTCAACAGGCAATAGATGATGAAGATGCTACAGCATTGCGTCAAGCTGCTCATGGTTTGCGCTCTAGCAGTGCTAACTTAGGAGCGATCGCCGTCGCCAATCTCTGCAAACAATTAGAAGATATAGCCCGCTCAGGAACAACTCAAGGAAGTTCAACCACAATGGAACTATTGGCACAAACATATCCCAAAGTTAAACTTGCTCTCGAACAAGAGATTGAAGGGATGACTGAGATTGAATCTTAATATACTTAATATACTTAGAGACTGTTTGTAAAAAGAAAATAAAGAAGGTTGTTGAAGAGGAAGATCAGACTGTAAAAGGAAAGAAATCAAACTAAATAAGTAGAGACAGTGAGAAAAGTTTATCCTTCTGACATAAGCGATCGCGAATGGAAAATAATAGAACCGTTATTGCCGAAAAGCAAGCGCCGCGGTCGCAGGAGAGATACTGATTTGAGAGA
>JBJOPG010000167.1:0-9841 GCA_046050865.1 Cyanobacteriota bacterium | reverse complement strand
GTAGTGAATTAGATAAATATGCAGTTGCGATTCACTACAATCTCCAAGTCAGTAGTTAGAAAGCTTCAGAAAAAGAACTGGAACCAGAACCACTATATTGACCTTGAATTACCTTAGTACCGGTGGAAGTGTAAGTTTTAGTGTTAGAACCAAAAGCTTCGGCTCCGGCGTTAGCACTAGCTACGTTGTAGTAGGAAGGCTTATAAGGTGGGCAGATAGGCTTAGGTTTGCACTCTTCTACAGGTGGGGGGCAATAACCACAACCACCATTTACTTCAATTTCGCTAGCGGATTCGATGTGTTGTAAATCTGAAATAAGCATGATTTTTGACCTCTCGTCAGTTGATATTTATATTGAGAACTTGAATGTGGTGAGACTCATCAGTCTCATGAATCTCATGAATCTAATGTATGTAGCGAATTAGATAAATATGCAGTTGTTAGTCACTACTGTTCAAAAAATAATCACGTAAATGATATTTAATGATATTTTGAGGTGATTCACCTGAAAAATAGGTTAGGTAAATAATCAATGCCACAAATTAAAGTCTATGGGTTGCGAGAAAATATAGAACCCAAACGTTTTGCTTTGTCCCACGCCATTCATGGGGCATTAATGGAGGCGATCGCTACCCCAGAGCAAAAAAGATTCCAACGGTTTATTATTCTGGAGCCAGAAAATTTTATCTTTCCTAGCGATCGCAGTAGTGACTATACAATCATTGAAATCAGTATGTTTGAAGGTCGCTCTGAGGAAGCGAAGAAAAACTTGATCCGCCTTCTCTATCAGAAGATTATTGAAACTACTGATATTAAACCGCAAGATTTAGAAATAACTATTTTTGAGACCCCCCAATCTAACTGGGGCATACGGGGTGTTCCTGGAGATGAACTAAAACTCAATTATCAAGTAAATCTTTAGTTATTTAGTTATTTAACTGATGTTACGCAACTTAAGTAAAAGCTATAGTTTAGGGAGATAGGGACATAGGGAGATAGGGACATAAAGGTATCACTTGTTCCCCAAGTCCCCAAGTCCCCAAGTCCCCAAGTCCCCAAGTCCCCGACGCGAAGCTAGTCCTTTAGGGCAAGTCCCCAAGTCTACGTAACGTCAGTTATTTAAAATTGGTCTTTCATGCCGCGAATACGCCCAAAAACCCTGACAGGATCATTAATCTTCGCGGTGGCTTGTAAAGCGGGAGTATCCCAGCGCAAAAACGGATTAGTTTGTTTTTCTTCCCCTAGCCAAGTAGGGATCGTTGCCAAACCTTGACTTCGATCCTGCTGAACTTTTTGATATCTAGCCTTTAAATCTTGATTATCAGGGTCTACCGTCAAGGCAAACTTAAGATTGCTCAGGGTATACTCATGGGCGCACCAAATACGAGTCTCGTCGGGAAGCTGCCGTAATTTGGTAATCGAACTCACCATCTGAGCGGGAGTCCCTTCAAATAACCTGCCACACCCGCCAGCAAAGATGGTATCGCCACAGAATAAATCGCCGATTTCATCTGTTACTTTGGGCGGAAAGTAATAGGCAATGTGAGCGCGAGTATGTCCTGGGACAAAAAACACCTGCGCTGTCCTATCAGCAAACTGGATGGTATCACCTTCTGCTAGATAGACTTGCTGCTGGGGTATTCTGCCGCGATCCTCTGCGCCACCATAAACCCGCAGATCGGGAAACTGCCTGGCTAACTCTTTATTGCCGCCAATGTGATCCCAATGATGATGAGTATTGAAAATAGCAATTAATTGAGCATCAATTTCCTGAAGATAATCAATTACGGGTTCGGCTAAGGCAGGATCGACTACTGCCGCTATTTTTTGTTGTGGCTCCCATAGTACAAAAATATAGTTATCTGATAAGACAGGAATACGTTTAATTTCCATCCGGGAAGTAGAATTGCTTACTCATCGTTACTTAGCTACTGGGGAATTTTTATAGCCAAAAAAGTCAATTCGGTAATCCACAATCGAAACCCCCGTCTGCTCCTCAATCTGCTGAATGATTGATTCGGGCAACTCAATACGTAGATCGATAATCTGTTTTGTATCTAAACAATTGACATGGCTATGAGAATCACTGATGTTACCATATAGTCTGCCATCTGAGCGCTCCAGACATTCGATTACTCCCCCCGCTGACAATGCCTCTAGATTTTGATACACCGAAGTATGACCAATTTCTTTACCTTCTTGGTTAAGCAAGTCATAGATCTCTCTAGCGGAAAGATGGTTTTCATTCTTCCACAACAGCTCTAACACATAGCGACGCTGGCGGCTAACTCGCAGTCCCAATTCTTGGCAACGAGCTAGAGCATCCTCTAAGGAATTAATAGGATTAAAGGGTTTGGGACTTGCCTCAGTGGTTTTCATAAGGGGAGGCTAATTTAATCTAAGATTAGACATAATCATTACCACTTTAACTTAAATTTAAACTAAATGTCTATCATTCGTTTGGCGTGAATCACTATTATTTTTAACTCACATTAGGCGTAACATAAGACTTATTGGTTAATTTTAGCTTAAACTAACTGACCTTCTCTCTATTTTTGTAATATTAATTGTGACTACAAACATAACCTTGGATCATCAGACGATCGCCTCTTTGGATTTATCCCCCATCAAAAACCAAATTACCCCCTGGTTAGGCAAAATTGCTGATTATGAACAGCAGCTCCAATTTGCGATCGCTTTTGAACAAGAAGAGAACGATCCTCGGGAATTATCAGAGATTCCTGAAATTAGACTCTGGTATGTCCGTTTGGATGCTACTTATCCCTGGCTACCGTTTCTGCTGGATTGGAAAGCAGGAGAATTAGCCCGCTACACCGCTATGTTAGTGCCCCATCAGTTTAATCGTAGCGAAGGAATTATGTTTAATCCAGAAGCGTTGGAGATTTTTGTGATGAATAAAATCTTTGTCTTGTCTGATTGGTTAAAAGCTCAGGAGATTCCAGAGCGATCGCGTCTAAAATCGATGGCGCAGTTATTTGGTTACGAATTAGATAATAGTTTTTTTGAGATGATTTGAAGTCAGGCGTATCTCATATTTCTTCTTGTATTTCTGTCGCCAAAACCAACAAGGCATTGAGAATAGAAGCTGCTGCGGGGGAGCCACCTTTGCGACCTTCGATGGTGATATAGGGCACATCTAGCTCCAACAGGGCTGCTTTGGATTCCATCACCGACACAAACCCCACTGGGACACCGATAATGAGTGCAGGTTTGATTGCCGAAGGAGTTAGCTGTTCGCAGAGGGCTAGTAGCGCTGTCGGGGCGTTGCCAATTAAATAAATAGCCTGGGGATATTTTGCGTAACACCTAAGGATACCTGTTTCGGTGCGAGTCTTCCCTGCTTCGGCTGTTGCTGCTTGCTCAATGGCGCTGATAATGGGATTGTTGAACGTCTTACTCACCAGGCTAGCTATGCCCTGCTTAACCATGGTGACATCCGTCACAATTGGTATTCCCTGTTGTAGATTTTTGATACCAGCGGCGATCGCCCCAGAACTACAACGCAAAAGATTGAGATACTCAAAGTCTGCCGTAGCATGAATCACCCGTCGAGCCAGGGCATATTCAAGGGGACTAAGATGATGTTTGCCTACTTCGCGATCAATAATCGCAAAACTTTGTTCAACAATCGGATGATTTAATTTGCTCAAGTTTAATTCTATTGTTTAGAGACGAAGAGCCTTAGTCCCGAGGTTTCGGGACTAATCAGCTTAAACAAACTAGCCAAACTTAACTATTGCCCAATCTGCCTCGCGGTTATATTGAATCATATCCTCAAACTTCCTTAACTCTGCTTGTTTAACGGTAAACTCTGGCAATTCACTTTCCACTAAGCGGTCATTAATCTGAGACAGGACAATACAAAGGCGATCGCGGTTTAAGCTATCGGGGATACTGTCAAAATAGCCTAAGGTAATATGGGCTGTTAAATCGTACTGCTGTTCCACGCCCAATCCCACTATTCCTGGGTTCTGATAGAGAGCGCGGCGCAACTTAACTACTGATTGATAGCTGTTTTGGTCTTTGGGCACGAGACAAGCCATAATTGCTCTGGGTCGAGTGATTACTCCCCATAACTGCCAAGCAATGGGCTGATGATCCGATTCCGCATGATACTCTTGGATACTAGCTGCTACCTGTTGCTGCAATTCTTGATCAAAATTAGGGTTATCCCTCACTACCTGACGATAGCTCTCATCCCAAATTAAATCCGCTAGGGTGAAATGAAAACTTGACGTTGGGAGGGGAATAAAGAAATCTTGCCCCAAACCATCAAATAATTGTTGCTGTAAGGTTTGTACCTGCTGATAAAACTGCTGGTTGCCATCATCTTCGCTAGCGGGAGGGGTAATCACGCTGTAGCCAGGGAATGACACAGGTTTACCATCGACAAATTTAGGTGATTGCTGAATACCCTGAAGCTGTAAAGCACAGGCACTCGGTAAAGTTAACCGCGCAACTCGATTGATATATTCTTGATATGACTCGTCCAACCTAACTTACCTCTGATGTAATTGAATTCGATCATTAATGACTCAGCATTAGCGATCGATTTCCTTGTTTCTTATTGTGCCGTTTCTGCTTCAGAATTTCAGCTAATTTTTGTTGGGCTAGTTTTAGTTATCTATCTATTGTGTCTGAACACTTAAGCACACTGCACATAAAAAGCACCGTCAGATCTAACGATGCTCTCTTCAATATTAGCGGTAGATCACTAGTTCCCTTAAATGATGTTGAACTTACGTAAACCTAAATACAACCCAGAAGCAATACCGATATACAAACCAATGATTAATAAAAATGCGATCGCGCCACCCATTTAAAGATCTCCTGTAAAATTGCGTTTTTTATACTTGATTATTTGTTATTTTACCTGATCCCCTGAAACTCTCGGATTATTTTTTAGTTTGGAGCTTAAAATCTGGCTAATTTGCCTTAATTGTTAAATAATCGCCAAGTAACTGGAGTTTAAAACCAAGATTAAGTTGCTAACCCATTAGTTTTGGGGTTATACCTGAGATTAAGTTTGTTAATTCTGGTTCTCAGCTCTCAACTTTTATAGTCATAGTCCCCAAATTCATAGATAAGAGATGAAATATACAGACCTGCAACGAAGATTAAAGCAATATCAGTTCGCAGGGTTAGTAACAGTTAAATTAAATGCTACTTTGCCGATGCTAGAGGCAGAGTATCAACGTTGCTTGGAGCTGGGATTGTCTCAAAGTGACTTGGAAAGATTAGCGGCAATCAAGAACTACGAGTATTTGGAGTTTATTTCTTGCCTAGAAATTCAAGCTCATCCTGAACGCTTTCCATTAAGAGTTATTCGAGCCAAGACCTATGATTTGGGGCAGGTGGACAGTCTGAGAGAATTAAAACTGGCTTTTCCGATCTTTAAAAGCGATCAGTATGACTTTCGTACCAAAATTTCTTGGTCTAAGTGTGCTTATGCGATCGACAATTTAACTAAAGATTCTCAGGAATTCACTAAATTCAAACAAGACGTGGAAGCCTTTATTTTGGCAATTCACCAGCAAAATTATCATCAACTTACAGGAGATACAGCGGTTGAAGAAGCCTATGACGATTTGTCAAACTATATTAGTTGGTGGAAAGGAGCCCAGTGGGAGTACACTTTGGCGACTCAAGTTTCTACCTTGGATTTGTTGAAAAGGGCTTGGCTAGAGCAATTTTTAGCTCAACATGCATTAAGCCGACTGCTGAAATACAGTCCTATTGAATAAGCTTCTTGCAAGAATCATCATGAACTAGCTTCTTAACAGGGGAAAGGAAAAAAGGGAAAGGGGAAAAGAATTAATCTTTTACTCAGGCAATGAAATCTAATAAGCCAAAATTTATCAGTAATTACTATGATCGATTCTACTATAGACAAACAGAATAGCCTACAAATTATTGTACAAACCTGGCAAGATCAGATTATCTGTTACTCTCCTCAAGGGGAAGGTTATGGTGCTTATTTTATTGATTCCAGAAGTGGTAGTCCCGTTAATTATATTCATGCTAGTTGTGATGAATTACGTCATTTGGGCACCAACTATAATTCAATTTTAAATAAAATTAAAGAGCAGTATTACGGTTATTTAAAAGAAGCAATTTTGAATAGTGTTAAATATGAATCAACTAGAAGGGCTGTACGTAAACAACATCAATGGATTCAATCAAGCTATCAAAAATTAATTGAACAAAAAGAACTCAACGTTGAACAGCAATCCTTGGAAATTGGAAATCTGAAGCAGATTATTGCCGAGCAGAGCCAAGCGATCGCCATCATTAAAAATGAGTGTCGAGGACAGTTGGTAGCCATAAAAGCAGATGCTCTTTTAAGACAAAAAGAGGCAGAAATTGCGCAAAAAAATAGCGAGATTGAGAGGTTACATCAACAATTACAAGTTTGCGATCGCGAAATTACCAGTCTTAAATCGGAACTGTACCAAGGGCTACAGGAGCTAAAGTTTAAATATAAAGGTTTGATTTCTCAATTTGTTCAAACTTGCACCCAAAAGCAACAGATTGATAGTCAAAATAAAAGTTTACAGGCTTGTAAAAATATTTTCATAAAAGCTCAAAATAAGATTAATTCACAATCAAATGATCATCAATTACTAGCACAGCAAAGTGTTGAGATTCAGGGACACATTAAGCTCTTAAAAATTAAATGTAGCTAAAGAGATATAAGTAGTTATGCAAAAATAATTATTTAGTTAAGATCGGGAAAAGGGAAAAGGGAAAAGGGAAAAGGAAAAAGGAAAAAGGAAGAACCTGATAGATTCTCCCTTTGAATGTTGATAATTTTTCAACGCTTAAGAAAAATCGATTTAGAAACCATTGCTAATGTCACTGGATAATCCTGTTTCAAATTCTTCAGCTAAAATAACATCCAAATCTAGCTCAATGCCGAACTGAACTAAAACTTCAAGGGTACTAACAACTGGTTTGATTTCAGTAATTGTATTATTCATCATCTGTGTCTCCTGTTTCGGTATAAGGTAAGTGATTAACTATTCGATTTTTAATGGTTTGATGATTTGTTGAATTTGTTGATCTGAAATATATTCCTCAGACGGTGGACTAAAACACATCAAGGCTGTTTCATAACAAGCTCTGGCTATACGCGATCGCTCAGGAGCAGTAAGTTCTGCTATGAGAGAGACGTTTTCACCCACATGATTAGCATCAGCACCTACGGCACTATGTACTCGTTGGCATCTAGTAGCATTAACATTAGCTGGCAGTAGAGCTTCGACTTTTTGCAGATACTCTTCCCCAATTGCCATAGATAGACGCTCCATTGTATAGGTGTAGCCTACACAGTCTATGGGATTGCCATCTTGAACGCTGCGAGTCAAATAATCGATCAAAGCCACTGCCGCAGAGGGTACCAGAGCCTTAACTACTGCTTCGGCATCATATCCAAGGGATTGAATATCAAGTAAAGCTAGTCGATCATGACCTGTTTCCTCTACAACTTTTTCTAAAGCCCAAGCTTCAAGAACAGCACGATTATTGATCCCAAACCCCTTTGCGGCATCCTTCATCAGTCGAGGAATTGGCTTAGTCAAGTGATAAGCACTCGCCAATCGCCAGACCCAGCGGATGGAGGTTAATGCAGGAGGTTTAACCTCTGACTTTACTGCTTGTTTTGCAGCAGCGATCGCCGTATCCAATAACTTATGAGTAGTAGCAAAGCTACCAAAACCTGTCATTGATTGAGCAAAGCGATCGTCCTGAGCAAGAGGTTGATAGATCCAAGCACGTTCATTGGTTGCAACTACTACTTTTCCTGGTGCAATATGCGCCCATTCAGCATTAGCTAAATCAAAATCAACTTGTTTTTCGATCGAGCCTATATTGTTAGCCATAAAAATCACCAAACAAATATGCAAACATTTGTAGATAGCTGTTTTATAAATTTTCTAATCAAAAATTTAATAATCTAATATTTATAGATTTATAGACAACTAAACTACTAGCTTGATCGCAAAATATTCAGCTCAATTGACTAGTATCTTATTCAATCAGAATTAACTCTTGAATAATCTTAGATAATATTCGCTTCCTTAGAGATGATTTGAGTTGAAGTAAATTAAAATAATTTCAAATCATTTATCAGAAGTGTTTTCAATCATTGACCAATTGATTATTTTGTGACCTGCTAAATACAATTATTAGAGATTTGTCTGGCACAATACATCCGAAAGGTCACTGAAGTTTTAAGTCTGAAAAAGCCAAAAAGCTATGTATTATTACTTCTACATACTTAAAAAACACTTAACAAATTAAGTTTGATTGAAGGTTAAGATACTTGTATACTAAGCAGCCAACAGAATATGATTAAAATACTTAGATAAGAAAAAATAATTTTATATTTCATCTTTCTGATCTTGATCACTTTTACGCTTTTTAGTCAAAAACTAACAACTAACGGGTAATCAAAATTTGATATAGTCGGTTACTATCAGCAACAGTGACAGTAAAAGCCAGGTTCTCATATTCCAGCCTCTCTCCTTGGTGGGGTATCTTTTGCCATTGTTCCAATAAAAAGCCTCCTAAAGTGTTATATTCCGTGGCTAAAGGCAAAGTTAATTCTAGTTGTTCGTTAACTTCTTCTAAGTTCATCTGTGCCGATACGAGAAAGGTATTTTCATCTATTTTTTGGACTGTTTCAATTCCCGTTTCGAGATCACCTCCTGAATCTCCCACGATTTCAGCGATCAAATCATGAAGGGTGATTAAACCAGATGTCCCTCCAAATTCATCGATCACTACCATCATTTTTTGCTGCGATCGCTGCATGGAAGGTAACAGTTGATTGAGGGAGGTGGATTCAGGAATAAAGCTAATCGGTTCTAACCAAGGCTCCAGAGTAGAATCGTGATCAATAGCTCCTTTGCTTAGGGGTTCTGCTAATTTTTTATAGTGAATAATGCCTCGAATGTCGTCGAGGGAGTCCCCAATTACGGGGTAGCCAGAATAGCCATATTCGGCGATCGCCTGTAATAACTCCCCAAAAGTGGTGTTGAAGTTCAAAAATTTAATATCCGTGCGCGGAATCATCACTTCTTCGGCAGTATCATCGCGAAATTCAAATACGTTTTTGAGCAATTGTCTCTGTTCTGCTTCCAAACCAATAGACTCCCTTTCCGTGGCAATCATCAACTGTAGTTCTTCAGAGGTAACTTTTTCATACCAGCCATCTCCACTGTATTCAACTCCCATAAGCTTCAAAAGCAGACGGGTAGATAAGTTCAAAAACGTGACAAAAGGACTAAAAATACGGGCGATCGCCACACTGGGGGGGCCAAAAAACCGAGCTAACTGCTCAGGGTACATCAACGCTACCGACTTGGGGCAAAGTTCCCCCAAGACAATTTGCAGATATGCCAAAATAATAAAGGAAAGGGGGAGCGCTAAAGAATGAGCCAGAGATTGAGAGACAAAAACTGGTAAATTGATGCGTTCAATTAAGACAATAATTGATACCGCAATGGTTTTTTCACCAATCCAGCCTAACGCTAAACTAGAAAGAGTAATACCTAGCTGGGTAGTAGATAACAGACGATTTCCGGTGGTTTATTCAAGCTCTCCACTTTCCTATAGCTTCAGCGAAGCAAATCAAGATAAGTGTGTTGTAATTATAAATGCGAAACCTGGAGTTCAAGTTGAATTTGAAAATATCATTCTAAAAGGTGGTTATGCTTTGCATCGAATCACCTTTGACGCGCAGCAGGTAGTCAGGGCGCTTGGCAAGGCAGCGCCTTCCAGACTATGGTCCGCGCGCTGCGGTCGTTGGAGGCTTGCG
>JBJOPG010000166.1:0-9867 GCA_046050865.1 Cyanobacteriota bacterium | reverse complement strand
CCTTTCATCCCTGCACCGTATCGCAAAGGCGCCACAAATAAACGATGATCTAGAAAATAGGAACTCACATCGGCAAGATAACCAGGAACAAAAATACGTTGATCCTGAGCTAAAGCTTGAACCTCCTCGGTGACATTGCTACCCAAAAGAGTCAAGGTCAATTCTGGTAATTGAGACCATACCAAGGGCATAATTTCCTGACATAACCAGCGCACTGCATCCACATTGGGTGGATGGTTATAACTGCCAATAAATAGTAATCCCTGACGTTGGTCAAAACTAGGTCGCGCTCCTGGATAAGGAACATGTATATTGGGAACTACTGCCAAATTATTAATTTGTTGTTGTTGCAAAATTTCCTGTTCTACCTTCGTTACGGTAATTGTCAAATCGGCATTGTGGGCAGCTTTTAATTCCCGTGACTGCATCCGTATCCATGACCTTCTCTGGTCTAGGTTTTGTGCCTGTAGTTCTGCGCCTCTTTGCATTCTTAGGTAATGCAGATCTACCGTATCGTAAATTAATTTAATCTGGTCATGTTGGCGAATTAACGGGGCATACTTTTCATAGAGTTCAGGACGACAAACCCAAGCAAGATCCACTAGAGGCAGTAATGCTGCTAATTGTTGGTCAATGGTCGTGCCATAACCTTCTTGGGTGTAGACGACTTCAATGGCTAAAGCCTGAAGCATTGCTACATAGGGTTGTTCTTTGGCACCGTTATCTGGCACAAAGATAACTTGGTAATCAAGCTCCTTAAATATTTCCATCAACTGCCATAAACGGCGAGCTCCTGATTCTTTGTCGTAACAAGGGGCATAGGTATCGATCACTAAAATAGTTTTGTGACCTAAATGTCTTCTGCTAGCAATGGCGACTCCAGTCTCTCCTTGATTGATCGGATACTCTGCTAGTTCCTTTGCCCATTTTTGCTTAAATTTAGTCTGATTGACCGACTGATAAAGTTTGATGCCTTGAGTCAGTTCAGTCCCACAACTGATTCCTTCATGATGGACAACTATGGATCGTGGCTGATACATCACTTTTAATCCCAGTTGGTGCCGAATGGCAAAACAAAGATCCGTATCTTCGTAATAGGCTGGAGCAAGATGGGTGGACAAACCATTTAAAGTAGTAAGTACTGATTTTCTAACCAGTAAACTCGCAGCTGAACAGTAATCTACAGGACGGAGATAATTATATTCGGGAGCATGGGGATTATCATGGCGACCATAGTTCCAGCCTGAACCATCCTGCCAAATAATGCCCCCTGCTTCTTGTAACCTACCATCAGGATAGATCAGCTTGGAACCCACTGCCCCGACTTGAGGGTCTTGTTCACAGACTAGTAGCAGTTGTTCTAGGGCTTCAGGTCTGAGTTCAGTATCGTTATTGAGAAAATAGATATACTCCCCCTGGGCAGCAGCAATACCTCGATTGCAACTATGAATAAAACCTAAGTTTTCTGAGTTATCGATGCGCTTTAAACCTTTGACCTGCTCTAAAATTCTCACTGTCTGATCCGTAGAACAGTCATTAATCACAATCACCTCAAAGGCTAGTTCCGAGCTAATTTGCTCCGCCAGGGAACACAGACATTGAAAGGTATAGTCAATTTGATTATAGACAGGAATAATAATCGAAACCTGAGGGGCAGCATTACAGGGTAACTCCAATAAATAATTATCTTTCCCTGTCTCATAAGACTTTTTTACAGATGCATTAGACAGCAACCCAGCGGTTTCTTCCCCTCTGATAATTCTGGCAACTAGATCGGCAGAGTCTAGTTCCGGATTTTTTGCCGTCCATACTTCTCGAAAAGCGATCGCCAACTCAATATTTCGGGGTTGTAATTCTAACCCTGCTTGATAGATGACGATCGCCTCATCGAATTTATTTTGTTTAAACAGCGCTTTCCCTAAGCCCAGGTATAGTTGATGGTTTTGTTTATCTAAGGAGATTGCCTGATGATAAAACTCTATATTATCTGGGTCTTGAGTAATTTGTTCTAGGGAATATGCCAGCGCTTCTTCGCGGGAGTTTTTGGTGTGCCGATGTAACATTTCCCCCAGTTTTTGCCGTGGTTCTGGTAAATTGGGATCGAGTTTTTGCGCCCCTTGATAGGCTTTGGTGGCTTCGTCCCACTGAGCTAATTTAGCCAGGGCTTCTCCTAAGTTGTAATGAGACCAGACGAAATCAGGCTTCAGTTTTATGGCTTGGCGATAGGCATTAGCCGCTGACTCCCACTGTTCTAGCTTGAGTAACGCATTCCCCAAATTATTGTGAGACCAAGAATAGTCAGGTCGCAGGGCGATCGCTTGTCCATAAGCTTGGACGGCTTGTGACCACTGTTGTTCTCGACTGAATGCTTCACCCAAATTGTGCTGTATGTCTGCATTATTTGGCTCTAGCTCCACAGCTTTTTGATAACAAGTCAAAGCTGCTTGCCATTTTTGCTGTTGATAGAAAACTTTGCCTAGTAAGAAATAACCCCGCCACTGATGAGCATCTACTTTTAACCCTTGGCGACAATATGTTTCGGCTCCTGAATAATTGCCCATTGCCAGTAAAATTTCTCCCAATTGCCAATAGGCATCGATCAAATCTGGTTGCTGAGTGATGGCGCGACGGTAACAGGCGATCGCTTTTTCGACATGCTTTTGCTTGAGTAGCTTGTCCCCTAGTAAATAATGAATCTTCCCAGAAGCGGACTGGGGTTTGAGACTAAAACCTTCAAAGTAGGCTAAGTTAGCTTGGTCTTGATTATTAGCTTTTGACCAGGCTTGACCCAATTGCAGATGGTACTCAGCTTCTTGGGGGTCAAGTTTGATTGCCTGCTGATAACAGGCGATCGCTTTTTGCCACTCTTGTTGTTCAAAATATGTTTGACCTAACTCAAACTGAATCGATGCGTGACTGGGCTGTTGGTTTGTTGCCGGAAGATCAGGTTTGCTTTTTGCTTCGATGGCGGCTTTGACTGGCTGTAGTTGAGCTGGCTGTTGAGGGGCTTTGCTCTGGGGCAAGCTCTTTGCCTCTGGCTTGGAGCTGTTGGGAAGGTTGGCGGGTGCCGTACCAGGATTGAGCAGGGCGCTAATTTGTTGCACCGATTTTGCTTGGCTGGCGGGCAACGGTGGTTCTGTCTGGAGTTGAGCGAGTTTTTTGTAATAAACCATAGCTAGTTCCTTCTGACCAGCTGATTCCAAAGCATCCGCTAATCTAGCATAGGCATTGAGGAAATTTGGCTCTAGCTCAATACAGCTTTGATAACAGGCGATCGCCTGCTCTCGATTTCCTTCTCCTAACAGATTATTCGCTAGCTGAAAGTGATTTTGGGCTGAAAGTAAGCTAGGTTGGAGGGCGATCGCCTTAAAGAAACAGTCCGCCGACTTACTATATTCTTTTAGTTCATCCCAAACTCTAGCTAAATTACGATAGGGAGTTGCATTGTTGGGATTAATGGTGCAGGACTTTTGATAATGCTCAATAGCTTCGGGCCATTTTCTTTGTCGAGCATAAATACTGCCTAAATTGCAGTAGATGTCTGCCATATCAGCTTTGAATTCTAAAGCTTTTGCATACATACCGATGGCTTCAACATTTTTGCCTGCACGTTGAAGATTATTGCCCCAAATCTTATATGCCAAACCCATTTGAGGATGTACTCTGATTGCCTCTTGGCAAGCCCTAATACTGTGTGCGAACTGCTGCTGTTCAAAATACATCAAAGCTTGTCCAACATATATTTCCGCAGCCGATAGCTTTTCGGGGGGCAAAGCATGATCAGGAATCTGATTGGCACGAGGCAATAAAACAAACCGATCGCTCTGCTGAGATTCCAATTTAATGCTGCTACTGCTGCCATTGCTATCATTGGCAGCGAGATGAATCAACCCTAAAGCAGTGGAATCCTGTATCGAAGTTTGATGGGGCATTTTTGTTTTAATCAGTTAGCTTATAAAGTTTGATATATTACGCTTGATGTGAATGTGAATTAGGCTTCGTCCTATAAAATAAACTAGCTTTCAGCTTTTAGCTTTTAGCTCTTAGCTATTAATACGGTAGATCTAATCTAAATTCCAAATGATTTGCATCCATATAGAAAAAAGAGAAACGGCACAATTTATCCATGTGCCGATTTACAGGCTTGATTGGGCGTTGCTGAATCAAGGGATGATTTTTAACTTTTTCAGTTTGATGATCAGAATTTAAAAAGCTAATAGCTAATAGCTGATAGCTAATAGCTACGAACAGATTAATTTTCGGTTTCACACTTCAAATCAGCAACGCCGATTTAATTAGCAAGCTACAGTCAATGAGATTGAATTTTTGGTTTAGAACAATTCAAAATCTTCAGCAGAATTTACCTCAGCATCTACATTTTCAAATTTGATCACATCTTCGCCATTAACAGATACCATTCCACTCTTAGCATCAAAGCCAACTGCGTCTTGCTCTGTCAAACCTTGGATAAAGATCTGATCTTCATCAATGTCAAAATCAGCAACGGTATCCATAGCGCCATCGGCAAAATTTTCTAGGCTAAAGACAAAACCATCTTTGCCTTCACCGCCAAACAAAATGTCTGAACCTGCGCCACCACGGATAATGTCGTTGCCTTTACCAGCATTAACGACATCATCACCAGTGTAAGCAAAAATCAAATCTCCACCTTGACCGCCAAGAATACTATCGTCGCCGTCGCCACCGCCAATAGTATCGTTATCGTTACCACCTAGAATAAAATCATTTCCATCGCTAGCAGAGATGGAATCATCTCCGTCTAAGCCATTCATTAACTCTCCGTCATTCGTGCCAAACAAAGTGTCGGCATCATCTGTTCCAATAATGTCTAAACCTTCACCCTGAAAATGATCAACATTAAGATCTACTACGATCGATGACATATGCTTTCCTCTACAATCTTTTATATCTACTAAACTTCCCAAAGCTGCCAAAGTAACAGCTTATTGTCCTTGTACTAAGGATCAAAAGCCATGATATTGCTAAAATTTTCAATCATCAACAGGGTTAATATACGCAAATACACATAGTGATTTTTGTAACTCCCTGTACGTATACTTCGGCTGAACTAGTACACCTGGAAAATAATTGAAAATAGATCTAATTCGTCCCGCAGTTTACTAAGACAAAAACGCTAATCTAAGCTTTTTCGCAGTTATCAAGGAAATATTAATTTTTGTAACTGTTTTTCTAGCTGACTTTTGGTCTCTCTTGTTTCGATGTTCGGAGCCTCAAAAATTTTCAGCAGTATGTTTGACTAGATCAAACTGATAACGTCGAGGAAAGTCTGTATTGCCATAGAGATTAAAAGAAATGGTCGGCTCATCCCCCACGGATTCGACGCTGTGGATTGCGTCGGGAAGTAAACCAATAATTTCTCCTGGCTGTAAGATTTGTTCTCCCACTAATTCCAGTTGGTCGGGAAATTCGACTGTGGGCGATCGCCGCCAAAAACGATTTTTTTCGCAGCCGTCAATTAGTGCCACAATCCCCCAGGTAGCATGATTATGCACAGGAGAGGAGGCTCCAGGTTGCCAGGCTACCATTTGCACGGTTAGGGGATATTCTGGTTCGCGATATAAGGTTTTCACTGACCAACCAGTTTTCGGCGATGGCTGATCATATTCCATTTGTAGCCAATAGGAACTAGTCAAGAGGTGGCGAACTAGGGGCATAATTGCCTGGAGGCGATCGCGATCATCAGGGATAGTCAGTAAAATGTCTTCTAAGTCTGTCAAAAACCGAAAGAGTCGGTAAGGATCGGCAGACAATGGGGTTTCTGGGGGATAGTAGCCTTCTCTTCTACAGTCATCAAATACAATCCAGTTTTCACAATCAGGATTAGCTAACATCAGAGGATCATTATTGGTTACTGGTTGCGACATGAAATTTTCAATAAAGAATCTAGATCTAGATTTTAGATATAAATCGTGAAAATTATAAACTTTAGCCAATGCAAGCTTAAATTTGGAATCTTGCTGGCGATCGCCTTAAGTATCTCTAGTTGTCAAGTTGCTCCCTCTTCTGCTCCCCCTGCCAATTCAAGCTCCGTAACTCGTCAACAATGTGAAATCGATGGTTCTTGGGTGTTTATTCCTTCAGGAGAATTTATTCAGGGTAGCGATCGCACCGAAAGAGATTATGCCTATAGGATCTCGGCAGAGGCAATCGACAAAACGGCGACGGAAATTAAGTCAGCGTCACGAAAGTTGAGACAAACAGGATGGTTTGAAGGAGAAAGCGATCGCCAAACTAAATCTTTAGCCAGTTACTGTATTAGTCGTAATTTAGTGACCAACCAAGAGTATCAAGAATTTATTCAAGCCACTAATTATCCTGCTCCTGGTATCACCGAGGCAGAATATCAACAACAGGGATTTCTGGTGCATCCCTACTCCCAAGTACAGAAATTTCTTTGGCACCAGGGAGCATACCCGCAAAATAAAGCTCGACATCCAGTGGTCTTAATTTCCTATCATGATGCCTTGGCTTATGGGGACTGGAAAGAAAACCAAACAGGTGGCACCTATCGCTTACCAACGGCAGCAGAATGGGAAAAAGCAGCTAGGGGAACAGCGGGAAATTATTTTCCCTGGGGTAATGATTGGCGACCAGATGGTACCAATTCTGCCGCTAGTAGCTTGAATTATACTAGCGAAATTGCAACATTTCCCCTGAGCAAAAGCCCGTATGGAGTAGAAGATATGGCAGGAAACGTCTTTGAATATACTTCAACTTTGACAGAGCAAGACAGCCTTGTGGTCATGAAGGGTTGTAGCTGGGATGATTTACCAGGATTCTGTCGAGGAGCCTATCGTCATCTACGCCCAGTGGGTTCCCATCATATTTTATTTGGCTTTCGCCTGGTTAAAGAAAAATAACTTTTCTGAAACTTTTTCGAGGATTATTTGCCATTATCAATCTTGACAGCCAAGATGGTAACAATTTTGCTAAATCCGCTCTAGATCTGCATCCAGATCTAAAACATAATTTAGGACTAACTGATTATATTAATGAAAATTTTAGTTACTGGCGTAGCTGGTTTTATTGGTTTCCATTTGGCACAAAGACTGCTGGAGTCAGGCAACCAAGTATACGGAGTTGACAATCTCAATGACTACTACGATGTCAATCTCAAGCAGGCTCGTCTAGAACAACTATTACCCCAGCCGCAATTTACCTTTGAATATCTTGACCTTAGCGATCGCTCTTTAACCGCTCATTTATTTGCCAGAGAAGATTTTGAAGTGGTAGTTCATCTGGCAGCCCAAGCAGGGGTGCGCTATTCTTTGGAAAATCCCCATGCTTATGTTGATAGTAACTTAGTGGGCTTTACTAACATTCTTGAAGGTTGTCGTCACACCAAACCTGGACATCTAATTTTTGCCTCTTCTAGTTCTGTCTATGGCAAAAATACCCAAGTACCTTTTTCTGTCGGAGATCGAGTAGACACCCCCGTCTCTCTTTATGCCGCCACCAAAAAAGCCAATGAACTAATGGCTCACGCCTATAGCCATCTTTATCAAATTCCCACCACGGGACTACGGTTCTTTACGGTATATGGTCCTTGGGGTAGACCAGATATGGCTTACTTTAAATTTATTAAGGCGATCGCTGAGGATCAACCCATCGATGTCTACAATTACGGCAAGATGATGCGAGATTTCACCTATATTGACGATGTGGTCACTGGAATAATTAAATTGATTCCCCATCGCACCCAAGCCCGTCCCCCCTACAAGATTTATAATCTCGGTAACAACAATCCCGTAGAGCTGCAAGAATTCATTGCCACCATTGAAACCTTGATGGGTAAATCAGCCCAGAAAAACTTTTTGCCGATGCAACCAGGAGACGTGATCGCTACCTATGCAGATGTGGAAGAATTAATGACTGATATTGGCTTCAAACCCTCTACGTCAATTACCCAGGGGTTAACCAAGTTTGTTCAATGGTACCAGTCATACTACGGTTACACCCTCGAAAGTCTTAAAAGCTTAGAGCTTATAACTTAGAACTGATAGTGAGGCATCGCGGTCTTGTTGGTTTCCAGCAAAGAGCGAATGCCGAACCCGAAGGGCTGCCTTCCCCGACTAATGTTCTTAAACCGATTAAAACAACCTTGTCATATCAGCATATTCAATTAATAACTGCTCGTTGCTGATATATACATCTTCCTTTTGAGGATTCCAAAGTAATTCAAACCTGATTACAGAATCTTGTTCCATCTTACTTAATTTCATTAGTTCTTCTACTAACTGTTGCTTCGTATGGATTGATTGAAACAATGGGGTCTTGTGAGACGTACAGAGAATCAGAGTAACCACCACGTAACTATAGCTTTCTTGATAACCACTGTTGCCATTTATATTGCGATTGTATTTCAGCAGACTCGGTGCTTTATGGGTAAACTTATTTCTTTCTTGGTGGGAAATAAAATCAAATTCTGGTTCAACCTTTTCCAAAGGCAGAGCGATCGAATCATAGCTTACATGAGTCCAATGTTCTTGTTCAATGAGCACTTCTACAGTTTTATGCATCAGATCAACCAGATCATCATCTAAATTCAGATGGGCTGTTCCGCTCACCCGATTTAACTCCTGTCTTAACTGGCTAGCAGGAGGCGAAAAAGCGATTTGTAGTTTGGATACTGTTGCCTTATTAAAATCTGTTTCTGGTCGTAAGACTGGATTCTCTGAGTTAAGAACTTCGCTGAGATCTTCATGGCGATCGCTATTTAAAATATCATCCGCTTCATCGGATTCATCAGGCTTAATCAAGAGCCGCCGATAGAACAAAAACAGAGGATAGAAAATACCCAAAGGGACAAAAAACAACAATAAAAAGGATAACGAGAGCAGTCGCATTAAACTTGCTGAAGATGTTTGTGGCGCCGACTCAGTAGTAGAATCTGGATCATTTACCTCAGCTGTATTATCCGCCAACAGCACATTGGTTTCATGTTTATTGGTTTCATGTTTTTCGAGAACCGACAAAGCACCTAAATTAGTCTGAATGTTTTGCAGAGTTGCCCCCCGCTCAATTAATGGTAGTTGACGATCTGATAAGTCTGGAGGTGATATAGCCTCGCTTCTAGGTGAACCTATGCCATAGGCGATAGTAGCTAATAAAGCGATATTAAAGAAACTAAAATTAGCAAGATTTAAATTTTTGAATTGAGACACTCTTAAAAATATTTAGTGAGAAATTTTTATATTGATTATCAATAATATTACTTGATTTATTTATTTACAAATTACTTTTGCTCCTGAAGCATTAATGGCTAGCGATCGCACTTGAGACTCAACTCCCAGACTCTGCCAAGCAGTCCTCATGGATGCAACCACTTGTTCTGCCAGTTCGGGAGCGGTTAAGGCTAGAAGGGTAGGGCCGGCACCACTAATGACCATGCCATAAGCCCCTGCACCAAGAGCCGCCTGTTGTACTTCTTGATAACCCTTAATTAGTTGTTGGCGATAGGGTTGGTGTAGTTTATCCGCTAAGGCAGTTTTGAGCCAGGCAGGATTGTTAGTTTCCAAGCCTCTAATTAATAGTCCCATACGCGAAATATTAAAAATCGCATCAGCACGGCTATATTCTGTGGGTAAAACTGAACGGGCTTCTCTGGTAGACAATTCAAAATTAGGAATAGCCACAATGGGGATAATATTCTGGTGCCAAGAAATCGGACTGATTTGCCATTCTCCCTGATCTTCCACTGATAGGAGACAGTTACCCTGTAGCGCAGGAACTACATTATCTGGATGACCTTCAATGGCGATCGCCATTTCCATAATTTCCCTTTGACTAAGGGGATGACCCGCCAAGCTATTTGCCCCCAATAAA
>JBJOPG010000165.1:0-9889 GCA_046050865.1 Cyanobacteriota bacterium | reverse complement strand
TTACCAAACAGTTCCGTCAACGGTGTATCACTCTGCTGCAAAATTGACTGGGCGATCGCTCCTGCACAAGCAGTATCCTCTACAGAATAGTCCCCTTCCCAACCTGAACCGACGATCCACACAGTTTCTGGTTGAGTTTCCAGTAAATAATTAACCGCTGCTCGGCGATTAATCTGGGCAGCAGCGATTACTTGGGGTGACTGTTCAACTCGTTGGAGAGCGCGAGTTCCATTGGTGGTAGTGAGAAATAATCGTTTATTTTTGACTAGGGAGGGTTTACAGACCAGAGGAGAATTACCTAAATCAAAACCTTCTACGGTCATTCCTCCCCTTTCCCCTGCTCGCAGACGCTTTTCTTTTGGCCACGAGTCTGATTGACGCATCAATTCTTCTATGTTACTAAATACTTGGACGGCTTCTGCACCAGCATCAAGAACAGTAGCAATGGTGCTAGTGGCTCTTAAAACATCAATCACTACCGCGCAATCAGGTAGCCTATCTGAGGGAGTTCTCTCGGGAGTATGATAAACAAATAATTTCACTCTGGCACAATTAAATAACTGAATATGGTCGATTCAAACTTAGGCAATTATACGTTATTTACTTGACCGACATATCATCCAGCCTTAATCCAGTACCAATAGCTAGGGAGATATAGATATATAGTATGCAAGGTATTTACTCCCCAGTCCCAGACTCAAAGTTATGATTAATCCTCTCCATTTAAGTTTATTTTAGCCAGAACACTTATCTTCAGAAGCGGAATTATGGAAAGCAGAGATTGTCAAGGGGCTGTCCCCCGAATGAATTCGGACGGTCGCGTTTTGGGAAAGAATATTCTTACCCAAAAGCCGACCGAGGCTTGTACGCCCCGTCACATCACCTCAAAATGGAGATTTATGGGACTCAACCGAGTTAATCAAGTTAATCATTTGCTGTTAATGGCATTAATCTTGATGCTGCCCTGTAGTATTTTGCTGCCAACGGCTCCTTCATCGGCGCAAGAGCCGATTCCCTCTCCTACTCTGAGTAAAAATAACAATATTATTTATGTTAATGCTCAAGCTGGGGACGATCAGCAGTCGGGGAAAAAAACTTCCCCTTTACAAACCATTTCTCACGCTTTAAAAATTGCCCCTGCTGGTAGCACCATTCAATTAGCCCCTGGAACCTATAGTGAAGAGACGGGTGAAACTTTCCCCCTCGTCCTCGAACACCAGATTACTCTCCAAGGAAATCCTCGCGACCAAGGGTATAAGACAATTATTCAAGGGGATGGCTATTTTCTCAGTCCGACGGCGGCAGGACAAAATGTGGCGATCGCTGCGGTCAAAGATGCGGGAAAAATTACTGGCATTACCATCTCTAACAATCATTCCCGAGGTCATGGTATCTGGGTTGAATCGGCTAATCCCCAAATAATCAGCAATACTTTAACCCGTAATGGCAATACAGGGGTATCGGTTAACGGCAAGAGCGCTCCCTTAATCGCTAACAATTATTTTTACAATAATTCAGGTAACGGTTTATTAGTCTATGGCACTTCTCAGCCGCAGGTAACTAAAAATACCTTTGAACAGACAGGGTTTGGGATCAGTCTGGTACAAAATGCTGCCGCGAAGATTACCGATAATCTTTTTGATGGGAATCGGATTGGTATTATCTTGGAAGGTAATTCCCAGGGTACTTTACGCCACAACGAAATTATCAATTCTGGAGAAGTAGGCTTAACGGCGATCGCCGAATCCCAGGTGGATTTGGGTACTGATCAGGAACCTGGGAACAATATCTTTCGCAGTAATCAGGAACTAGACATCGAAAATGCTAGTAGCCATGAGATTGTGGCGGTGGGCACAGAAGTTCGGGGAGATACCGCAGGAGAGATTAACTTTGAACGGGGAGAGTTTTTAGCTAGTAACAATCAGGCTGCACCAGATTTGGCACCAGATTTAGCACCATTACCTCCTTTACCAAACCGTGGTGATACAAATGACACAGCTTTACCAGAAGCCCCTCCCAAAGACTCTTCTGAAGCACTACTGCCGTTACTACCGCCCCTACCGCCCCGTCTTGATGAACCTCAATCATCTGCCGCCCCCACAACCATTGAACCACCGTCCCCCGATTTGCCCCCTCCGCCTCCAGTAATCGCCAGCACCACGGGGAACAAAGAATTAGTCTTTCGCCCCTCAGATGATGCTGTTGAGTCTGCCGATGTGGTACCTATACCATACCCACCGACGGTTAGCAGCTCGGCTAGTACCGTTAGTTCTGCGGCTCAAGTCAAATACAAGGTATTGGTGGAAGTATTAGATGATGATGAAGCTGATGAAGTGCGATCGCTCTATCCAGAAGCATTTGAAACTATCCTGGAAGGTCAGCCCTGGCTGCAAGTAGGGGCATTTAGCGATCGCGACAAAGCCAAACAAGCAGAACAAAACTTGGTTGATCTGGGTTTAGCAACCTATCTTTTAGAATAGATGTCTACTGAATCACCTAAATCACCAGCGCTAAAAAATCATGACCACAATTGTCAAGCACCGTCGTACAGGTAATAAATATATTTTATTAGGCATCAATGGCGAGGCAAATAGAGCTAATCCATCTCGTTTTATCAGTGAGCTGTTTAATCAGGAAAAGTCTGAAGTCTCCTGTTCAGCGACAGTCTGCGATGTCCAGGGCAATATTTTTCTGGCTTATATTGATGATCTGATTGTGATGGAAATAGATGGTATTAAACCAGCAGAAATTCTCCCCGCCGCCAATTACGAAACTAGTTATGAAGTTAGTGCTGAACCTTTAAATGATGATGGGCGATCGCAGAGGGTTCCCGGAGGGAAATCGCCCTCCTCAGAGTTTATGGAAGATGACTTTGAAGATGACATGGAAGATGATTTTGAATCAGAACGTGAAGAAGAATACGAGGATGAACTTGATACCAAAGAAGATTTTCCCAATGCTTTAGATGCTTCAGATGTCCGATCCAAGACTTCTGTTGTGGAAAGTCTAGATGCTCCCTCCCCAGATCAAAATAGTGATGATGAAGATTGGATTTAGTTGCTCTCAATCGAATATTAATCAAACATTAATCAAACATTAAGTGCTTGGGCAAGATGGACTAGACTTTCTAGAACAACTCTTAAAGGCGCTTTTTTTGCTTTTTATATGTTAAAAACAGGAGGAACAAGTCATATTAAGGATGTATTCTGATGTCGCTGGGAAATCCTCAAAGTTTAGTGAAACAGACAATCTTACTGTGTCGCTTTCTGCGTAATTTATTATTAATGATTTCTCCTCGTCACTGGTTTCTCGGCATTGCTTTTGCAACCGCAGTTTTAAGCGTATTAGTAATACCGTCAAGCTCTGTAGCGATCGCTCTAGTATTCTGTTCGTTGGGTGTGAGTTTATTGCCTTTGAGCAATCAGTTGTCCAACAATTATTTAAACTGGAGCGTTAAAGGCGGTGTTAAAGGCGGCATTGTATTGCTGAGTTTGATTACTATGTGCCTCATAGTTCCCCAGGTGGAAACCAATAGGTTGGTGTTTACCAGTCCCATCGATCATTTGAAAAATCACCCCCTGACCTGAATTCCAACCTGAATTCTGGTTTAAATTTTGCACAAGCCCGCCTATAAAAGCTATACTCCAATCGGATTTACTAAGTCATCAAACAACAAATTTAACAAGTAATTAAACTCAGAAAAGCATGGTAGCGGTAGCAATCTTAGCAGCAGGACGCGGCACTCGCATGAAGTCCGATTTACCCAAAGTATTGCATACATTAGCGGGGCGATCGCTAGTGGAAAGAGTACTGGATAGTTGTAGCCGACTGGATCTTGATCAGCAGATTGTGATCGTTGGCTACCAAGGGGATCAAGTCAAGGAAGCCCTGAGCCATCGTCCAGAAGTGAAATTCGTTGAGCAAACTCAACAATTAGGAACTGGTCATGCAGTACAGCAAGTCATGACGGCTTTGGCTGGATATCAGGGAGACTTATTGGTTTTAAATGGTGACGCTCCTTTGCTCCGTCCAGAAACTCTCCAAAAGCTGGTAGAAGCCCATCAAAGCAATCAAAATGCGGCAACTTTGCTCACGGCTAATTTACCCAACCCTCAAGGATATGGCAGGGTTTTTTGCAACAATGATAATTTAGTAAGTCATATCATTGAAGACCGTGATTGTAACGCGGCTCAACAGCAAAATCGGCGAGTGAACGCTGGGATCTACTGCTTTAATTGGCAGCAGCTAGCGGCAGCCCTACCCAAACTATCCACCAATAACGATCAGCAAGAATATTACCTAACAGAAGTCGTGGATTATCTTAACCCCGTCATGGCTTTTGATGCCGAAGATTATCGCGAAACTAACGGTATTAACGATCGCCAACAGTTATCTGCCGCATACGACATTTTACAGACCAGAATCAAAGACAACTGGATGAAAGCAGGGGTAACCATGATTGACCCCAGCAGTATTACTATTGATGAGGAGGTAGAACTAGAACCAGATGTCATCTTAGAACCTCAAACCCACCTGCGAGGCAAGACTAAAATAGCTGCGGGCAGTCGTATTGGACCTGGAAGCTTAATCGAAAATAGTCAGATTGGAGCCAACGTGACAGTTTTATATTCGGTGCTCAGTGATGCTGAAGTTGCTGCTAATACCAGAATCGGCCCCTATGCTCATCTGCGGGGAGGCGTAAAGCTAGGAGAGCGCTGTCGAGTGGGCAACTTTGTCGAACTCAAAAAAACTACTGTCGGCGCAAATAGCAATATGGCGCACCTATCTTATTTAGGTGATGCGACTCTAGGCGATCGCGTCAATATCGGTGCGGGGACAATCACTGCTAACTATGACGGCAAACAAAAACATCCTACCATTATTAAACAGGGTACTAAAACAGGCTCCAATAGCGTCTTGGTCGCCCCTCTAACCTTGGGTGAAAATGTCACTGTTGCCGCAGGTTCCGTAGTCACGCAAGACGTTCAGGATAATGCTTTGGTGGTAGCGAGATCGCGCCAAAAGGAAATTCCTGATTGGCATGAGCAGGAATAAAGGGAGATAGGGAGATAGGGAGATGGGGAGATGGGGAGATAACAAATCAACTCAACTTTATTTATCCTAAATCCCTGAACTTTATAATATTCAAAGATTTGAGGATATATCCTAGGGAAGAAAATTATAGAAATTAATACAAAATATTCTGTTCATGTCGCAGAATGGATAGAGCAGTCAAATGGAGTCTGAAAAATGCTGTCATATGCCTTAGCGATCGCCGTAGCCATTAGTAGCCTAATACTATTGTCCACTGCTTTTTTGATGTCTAAGATCCACCGCCAGGATGACTTTCTGTGGGGAGCGGTGGGATTATTTTATGCTTTAGTCTTATGGTACTGTGCCAGAAATATTACAGGGACAGTGTTGTTAGGGCAGGCTGCCGCTTCAGTCTTAGTGGTTTCTTATAGTTGGCAAATAATCAAGTTGAGGAGGGCGATCTCTAATCCGACTCAAGCTGCTGAAACCACTAGTTTTTCAGTTGTGCAGAGCATCAATAATCTATGGCAGCGTAAAAAACCACAAGTTCAATCAGCTCCTACACCGATGACTAAGGAGCCTATCTCAAAGGTGACAGAGGAGAATATCGCTATTCCCGAAACTCCTGCTGAGATTTCTGAACAAACTGTCAAACAGACTGAACGAAACAATCAAACTAATAGTGAAGACGTTAATGTCTCAGATGTTCAGGACAATGCTGATGATCACAAAAATCAGGTATCCAAGCCAGTAGCAACGGAACCTCTACCATTACCAAACAAATTACCTGAAGTCCCTCAAGTAGATGAAACCAAAATTTCTCAAGATAACACCAAGAGTGAGGCTGAACAAGAAGCTCCAGATAACATTCCAGCCGTAAATATTCCAGTCCCAAGCAAAACTGAAGATTTATCCGAGACAATCTCCCAGGAAATACTAGATAAAACTTCAGAGAAAGAGATTAACCCAAGCTCTGAGAAAGTTCCAGAGGAAATAGCCAAATCTCCTAAACCTAAATCAGCTCTTGACTCTTTAGAAACAGTAGAAGTGGCAGAAGTTTTAGAAGCAGAATCAGATCGCCTATCAAACAACAGAGAATCAGATCGCTTTAACATCATTGAAGTTACCACAACCGAGGTTAAAGTTACGAAAGAGGTGATCAAACCAGAGCAGAATCAAGATAGTGATGCTGATTTAGAAGATTTTACATAGCCGATTTAGAAACGAGTAACATAGGCGGTACTCATAGATACCCAATAGGTAATATCATCATCGCTAATTCGCCCCGCTGGTTTTTCCTTAGCAGAAGATTTTTTGCGGCGATCGCCAAGTTGGGAAGGGAACAAATTTTCTAAGAAAAAATTTACTGTACTGGGTTTGAGCAATCCCTGTTTAATCGCCGCATCTCCAAACCGTAATGAATTTGCGCGCTGCTCTCGGAGTATTTTTTGAATATCTGATTCGCTAATTAAACCCGCCTTGTTTAAGTAAAAACCAATAGGATGCTCAATGCGAGCATTAACCAATTTAAGCCAATCTTGACCAAAAAAATCGGCGGTGTCTTGACTGATCCAGCCTCTAAGGGCGAGTATTTCTCCTAAGCGCATATCTTCGTAATAAGCTTGATCTCTCAGGGCGACTTCTAGCTGGGGAGGGGTAATTAAATCCGCTTCTTGTAAAATTGTGCCAATTGGTTTGAAAGTGATAAATTTAGACATCAGAATTATTAAAAATAGCAGTCAACTTAAAAGTTTGATCTTATTAAATCAACTTAAATCAACTGATGATTAATTTAATTAGTTAAATAACCAGCATGATGCTGCATATGATCCTTTATAAAACTACTAATGGTAAAGTAGCTGTGATCATATCCCTCTTGCCAGCGTAAATTTAGTTTTTGTCTCACTTGTTGACAAGCTTGCTCAAAATTTTCGGGTAATAATTGTTGCTGTTGATAAAACTGATCTTCAGTTCCCTGATCGATGAGGATTGTGGAGTTTAGCTGAGTATGTTTGACTAACTCACTAGCATCATATTTCGTCCATTTTTGCCGATCTGTACCTAAGTAAGCTGTAAATAGTTTTTCTCCCCAAGGACATTTGGTTGGTGCCGCAATGGGGGCAAAGGCAGACACAGATCGATACTGCTGGGGATTTTTGAGGGCGCAAATTAACGCTCCATGTCCTCCCATGGAATGACCAAAAATGCTCTGTTTATCTGGTTTGACAGGGAAATTTTGCGCAATTAAGTCGGGTAATTCTTGAGTGATGTAACTATACATTTGATAATGTTTTTGCCAAGGACTTTCCGTAGCATCGACGTAAAACCCCGCACCGCTTCCCAAATCCCACGTTTCATTTTCTCCAGGAATACTCGTATTGCGGGGACTAGTATCGGGTGCAACCAGCATAATACCCAATTTTGCAGCATATTGTTGTGCGCCAGCCTTGGTGATAAAGTTCTCCTCGTTACAGGTCAAGCCAGATAAATAGTACAAAATTGGTACTGAGTGAGACTTTGCCTGGGGGGGAAGATAAACTGCAAAATTCATCTGGCAGTTACAAGTAGCTGACTGGTGCGAGTAATAGGCAACAGTGCCATCAAAACAGCGGTATTCAGAATTAAGCTGGAGAGCATTAGGCATACTATTTAAAATTATCATTTAAGATTAAAATCTGGTTATTTCGAGCGATCGCAAATATAGTAGTTCTATTTAATTCATAAAAGGACATTGATTGGTTTTTCGGTAGTCCTAAAGGATAAGCTTCGCAAATAGGTAGTAGGTAGTAGGTAGTAGGTAGTAGGTAGTAGGTAGTAAAAATTTCTCATTTCATCTGCGATCGCTAATAATTACAGTTGTTGATAATATTTATGATTGGTACTCAAGTATTTCTATTGGGCATACTAACAAAAAAGCAAGTTTGGCTTCTAAAAATATGTTTAAGAAATTAGCATCAGAAACATTAGGTTTGAGTGATATTGGTAAAATTATTTTACCTGCTGACTACGATAAAGTAGATGCCGATGATTACTTGTTTCACGAAGATCAGGAAAAAATATTTTTTCTGATTAAGTCTCAAAAAGATGAATATTGCTTCACCAATTTTGCTTTAATTCATGTAGATGGAGATTCTGCTATTTCGAGTAAAAGAACAGTTAAACGTTATGAATATGCCAGCCATAAAATTTCACAAGTGCTAATTGAAACCGCAGGTACTGTTGATTTAGATGTTGAATTAAAGTTTACTTTGGACGAACGTTTAGCCTTTAGCATTGATGTCAATAAAAATTGCCTCGAATCGTTAAAAGATATTTATAAAGTTCTGATTAGTATTGGTAAACTACAACATCAGCAAGAAATTGCTCGCAACAATGCTACCCAGTGCCTTGAAATTTTGGCGTCGATGTATAAAATTAGTGCGATCGAAAGTGAAGACATGATTGTCAAACATTACAATGCTATGCTTCTAAACTACAATGCCACCATCTTAGAACGCTATACAAAACGTGATTTTAACAATATTTTTGAAAAATATATTCATTCTTGATTGATTAGCGAGGCGATACGACCGCCCTGTTGTTCAGAGGTAAGTTTCATTACTAACAACTAAATTTTTTAAAATTGATTAAAGATTAACATCAAATATTTTAAGTAATTAAACCAACACCCTAAAAATTTAGTCTAATCAAAATCGACGCGATCATAAAGTTCCTCTAAATTAATCTCAAACTCAAAAGAATTGAAGACAATCTGGGCATCCTGTCCTGCATATTCCGACAATACCCATTGATTAGCATCATTCTTGGTAAATTTCTCCACCTGCATCGCTGTCTGACTGACTAAAATATATTCTTTAAAACTGGGAATAGTGCGATACATCCTAAATTTATCACCGCGATCATATTTTTCCGTAGAATCTGATAGAATTTCAGCGATCGCAATGGGATTAGTAATCGTGTCCTGTCTATTTTCAGCAAATACTAAAGGAGTTTCAGCTACCATTACATCGGGATAAGTATACAAAGAGCGATCAGGAATTATCAAACGCAAATCGCTCATAAAAACTCGATATGGCTTCTTTCGTAAATTGTAATTTATGGCGCTAGTTAAATTAATTGCCAGTTGATTATGATTTGGTTTGCCGCCTGCCATCGGTATTATTTGACCATCAAGATATTCGCTTTTGTATTCAGCAGTAGTTTCTAGTTCTAAATATTCTTCTGGGGAATAATAGGTTTTAGTAGGAACTTGCATTATCTTTGCTCGTTAATTATGGATTTATTATAGACAGGGTAATGTAAGTTTCATTTCTAATAACTAGATTTCCTCAATCACTGCTTCTGATTGGTTGGCGATCGCTTTTAAATTATCGATCATTTGTGGATCGACATTCTGCCAAAGTCCCCGTTGATGGGCTTCTAGGAGTCTTTCGGACATATCTCGTAATGCCCAAGGGTTTTTGGTTTGCATAAATTCCTGTACCGATCGATCAAAGATATAGGCTTGGGCTACTCCTTCATACATATGATCGGCAACACAATTAGCAGTGGCATCATAGGCAAAAAGATAATCTACGGTAGCGGCAATTTCAAAAGCCCCTTTGTAACCATGACGCATAACTCCCTTAATCCATTTGGGGTTGACAACTCGCGATCGATATACCCTGGCGATTTCTTCGGTTAGCTTGCGGACTCTGGGGTTACTGGGCTGGGAATTATCCCCAAAATATACTTCGGGATTTTTCCCCGTTAGGCTCCGTACCGCAGCAGTCATGCCTCCCTGAAACTGATAGTAATCATCAGAGTCGAGTAAATCGTGTTCGCGGTTATCTTGGTTGTGCAGGACAATCTGTAG
>JBJOPG010000164.1:0-9901 GCA_046050865.1 Cyanobacteriota bacterium | reverse complement strand
AGCAGCAGCGACCGCTTATGTTCCCCCTGAACCTACGCCGAATCCTGAACCCGCTCCTACAGGCGGCGGAAATGAAGATTGGGATGAAATTCCTTTTTAGGTAGTAGGTAGTAGGTAGTAGGTAGTAGGTAGTAGGGAAGAATGTTCTTCAAATCCACTACCCACTATCTCAAACACAATTAATCAATAGAGAGGCTTGTCCGATTGCTAGTCTTGAATAGATTCTATTGCTCTATACTTCCCCTAAATCCCTAAATCCCTAAATCCCTAAATCCCTAAATTCCCTAAATTCCTAAATCCCTAAATCCCTAAGCCCTTAAACTACAGTTTTTACTTAAGTTGCATAACATCAGTCGAGAGGCACAAAATCATAACCATAGGAAGAGCGATCGCCTGGTTGTACTTCAACCAACTGCACCGCAGCATTGCGATCGCCTGAGGTTAAAAACTTGATCTTGCCTGATGCTCCTGAGATATTAAAACTCGGCTGTGATAGAGCCTCTTGGATGCCTGAACGACTGGGATTTTGGGCTAATCCCGCGGCTAAAACCTGTGTGGCATCATAAGCCATGGCAGTTCGCCAGTTGACATCGCCCCCCCAAAGACGACGGGCAGCAGCAGTAAATTCAGTATTAGGGCTACCCAAGGCGTTCCAAGGTACGGCTAAAACTAAGCCCTGGGCTTTCTCCCCTGGAATTTGCAAAGTTTGGGGTTTATAAAGACTGTTGCCCCCTAATTGTGGCAGCTGACGATTGTTTAACTGCATTAATAAATAGGCTTGATCTACGGTGGCGGAGTCATTGAGAAAAACCAGAGCTTCAGCCCCTTGGGCTTGGATCATTTTGAGGACTTCCGCGGGATTAAAATTATTCTCTGATAAGTCTACTTCTGCCACCACTGACCCGCCGTTGCTCAAGACATCTGTGGTAAAAGTCTCCTGGAGAGATTTGCTGTAGGCACTTTGAGAGTTATAGATAATTGCAGCCTGACTTAGTTGGAGTTGATCCAGCAAATATTTGGCTAAAGCGCTACTAGTAAAGCGATCGCTTGGTACAGTCCGAAAGATATAATCTCCAGCATCAGTGATGTTGATCGCCGTACTGCTAGGGGAAATTGCGACTAATTTGCTTTGTTCATAAATTGGTGCCACCGCTAAAGTTACACCACTGGAAAAATGCCCCACCACTCCTAAGATATCTTTATCCTTAACTAATTCCTGGGCTACCTGTTGGGCGGTCTGGGGATCGTTATTATCATTGACAATCATTACCTTGAGGGGAATATTATTAATGCCCCCCTGCTGATTAATTTCTGATTGTGCCTGAGCTACACCCCGCAGAATTTCCTTGGCGGTAGTTTCCTCCGTGGCGATCGGTACAGGAACAGCAATACTGTAGGCTTTACCTTTACCAATCCGCGCATTGTTGAGATAGATCAAGGCCTCAGGGTCGTTGTGCTGCTTACTTAAAGACTGTTGCAGTAAAGATGTCGCCTTCACATAATCCTGAGTGGCGATCGCCTCAGCTGCAGCTTGTTTTTCGGGATTTAGATCCCGCTGAAATAAAATCTGATCTCCTGTGCTGGGTTTACTAGCCACGGCATCCGTGGCAACAATTCCAGGGCGATCGCTCTTAGGAGCGTTATCCGGAACATTCAAAGATTTTTTGTTGCCCCATAACCACCACAAACCGCCAGCAATTACGCCAGTGGTAATTAATAGTGATAAAAGTAAAACTACATTTTCTTTTTTTTGATTCATGGTGGCGATAAAAATAAATCAGACATTTAATCACTAAACCTTAGGATTGCTTGCATCAACCAGTAGTCTCGAAAATAATCCCCTACTATCCTAATTGCAGACTGGAATTCTGTATCTAAATTCAGATCAAGATCCTGATTATAAACATCGCTAACAAACTTGTAGAGCAGTTCAAAAGTGATTCTGTGGCTACGAGTAAAATCCCTAAACTCACCGTTTTTTGTTTGATTGAGCTTGGTTATTTCTTTGCCGCCGATAGTTTTCGCGGAGATGGCGTCGCTTCTGCTATCTCGCCAGAGGATAAATTTAACTTGTGATTGAGTCGCTACCGCCGCATTAAAATTTTGCATACGAGAGGTAAATTGGTTTCCTTTACAGCTACTGAGAAAACCGATACAGAGGTTTTTATTACTAATTAGGCGATGGGGTGGAAAAACTCTTTTACTTGGAAGAACATCAGTTTCTAGTTCCGTTATCTGTTTGAAAGCTTCGATAATATCTTGTAACTTGCCGACATCTTTCTCATCTAGCAGAATTTCCGCTTCATGATAGTCTCGTTCTAAGATTGCTTGTTGAGTTACTAAATACTCCCGTACTTTTGTCTCTAGAGTTGGTTCTAGGTCGGGGGGAGAATCGATGAGATCTGTCTGAGGGTTGGAGATGGGGCTATTTACCTGCTCTACTGCTGGAGTTTGCCCAAAGCCATTAAATGCTTGAGCAAGATTGCTGATTAGTTGTTCTAATTTGCGCTGCTGAGCTTCTAGCTGGTCTAGTCGGGACACAAGTTGCGCTGGTAAAACCGCTACGGAATCTGATAAACCCCTGTCCTCCTCAAAGTTGATCGACGGTCGATCTGGGAAGGGAATATTTTTATACTTGTAACGGAAATACTCTGCTGCGTAGTTCAGGACGGCACGAATAGAACCTTTGTCCTGGGTAATTTTAGCTATTTCTGGCGGGGTAAATAAATTACTTAGATCGGCTCCTACGGCTTGTGCTTTTAACTGTAAGATTTGCTGCATTGCGTCTGCCGTTGGCGGTTCGAGGAGTACTTGATATTGAGAAATGCGATCAATAATTGAACCATCAAAAGTTTGCTGTAGCTGTTGCCATCGATGGGGAAATAAATTAAAGATAATTAAGCTATGGGGAACTCTGGTGAATATTTCTTTCACCGCTTCGCCAAAGTTAAGCAAAATAGAGCGATTATGCTCTAAGCCAAGCATTTCTAGCTGGTCAAAAACGATGATTAGAGGTTCATGAAGCAGAGATAATTTACCAAAAACGGCGATCGCATCGAGGGAAAAATCTTCTTTACTTAGTTCATTGTGCCAACTACTCAAGCCAATCTTTTCTAGTTCTTCGGGTTCTAGTTCATCTGCCGCCAGCCATTTTTTAATTAGCTGTTTATAGCCAGGGTCAGAGTAGCGACAAAACTTGACGATACCTTTGATGATCTCTGGGGCATAACCCACTGCACCATACTGCTTAAACCACCAATCGCTAGTAAATTTCTCGATATAGTCCCAGTTGCTTCTTCTGGTTTGAGTACCTTCTCCCCCCAATATTTCATAGAGCTTAAGAGGATCATTCTGGATTTTAGCTAAAATGTCTTGTATTCTTTGGGTATCAGTATTGGTGGATTTAATAATACCGACAAAAGTATTAGCCAGAAAGTATTCTAGTTGATTAAAACCTGTCCCTGGAATTGACCTATTTAAAGACTCTAAAATACTACTGTAGGTATGATATTTGATGGTGTTGGCATCATTAGGACAGGGAATAAACAGTAGACGATTGAGTTTCAGCCGCTGTTTCGCTAAACGCATAATTAAATGAGTTTTCCCTGTACCAGGTTGACCAATAATTACTGCACCTTTGCTTTGATGATTCTGGTCGTACTTGATATCATCGATCACCGACTCTAGGGTATTGTACTGAGGGTGATAAATATTACTGTTGTCAGGATGAGTCTGAAAGGGGTTGTCAACCCGACTGCTACCAAAGGGGTTTACTTGAGATAATTGAGATAAATCAGACGAAGGTAAAGCTGAATTCATACGCTTGATGGTAAGGTATAGCTGGTAGGTAAACTGAGCATCATAACGAGCTATGTGGGCTTGTTCGCGATTAAAATACTGACGATCTACTTTGAGGTTGAGTTTTTTTGCTAGATACTCCAGAGAATAGCTAGAAGCCGGGAAGGCTCTTTGAGCTGCTCGATAGGTGCAATAGATCTGTTGATAATTAGGAAAAGCCAGGGAAACTTGCCGAAAACTTCTCTCCAACACCGCTAAATCATGTTCAGCATTATGAAATACTAATATTTTACCTTCGGCGATCGCCCTGAAGTCAGATAAAATTGTGGTTAGTGGCTGATGAAATCTGCCTTGATGATTATACTCAAAATATTCTTGGTTAAAAGCTTCATAGATCAGGCTTCCCTGGCTATTAATAATTGCAATTTCCGTTAATTCTCTTCGCCCTTCCGTATCAATAACAATAAAATTCAAGAGTTAAGTCATGCCAAAGTTAAATCTGACTTTTAGGCTAACAAATTTTTAAATTTTAAAAGTTATTTTAAAAGTTATTTTTGGGGATAATTGAAGGTAAAAATCTGTTTATTAGAGCGATCGCGCCGGAGATAATCTTTTAACCAAGCACCCAAAAGTTTGCCGCGGTTGGATAATCCTGGCAGGTAGTAAAGGTGAATGGCGAGCCACAATAGCCAAGCTAGAAAGCCCCTCAGGGGAATTTTACCCAACAAGCAAGCTACTCCTGTATTACGAGCAATAATCGCTGCTTGACCTTTGTTAAAGTAGTTAAAAGCTTGGGGCGTTTTCCCTGTTAATTGTCCCTTGATATTTTTGGCAATGGCACTTCCTAGCTGTAGAGCCTCTGGAGCAATTCCCGCTAGAGGTTCACCATTTTGTTCGACATAGGCAGCATCTCCTGCGACATAGACATGGGGATGATTTGGGAGTTGGAGCGTGGGTAAAACTTCAACTTTATTTTTACTAGCTGTAGCTATATCTGATTGAGGTTGCGGAAAATTAGCTTCTAAGCCAGCTGTCCAGATAATCGTCGAGGTGGCAATACTCGTATCGTCTTCCAAAATAGCTGCGTTGGGGGTAGCGGCTTTGACCCGACTGTGGAAATGTACTTTGATATGGCGATCGCGTAATTGACGTAAAGTATATTTAGACAAGCGTTCTGGATAGGTACTAAGTAAAGTGTCTCCCGATTGTAAGAGGATGACTTTTGCTTGGCGCCAGTTTAATTGAGGATAATCCTTCGTCAAACAATTCTGGATTAATTCCTGCAAAGCACCAGCCATTTCTACACCTGTAGCACCCCCTCCCACAATTACGAAGGTCATTAATTGCTCTTGTTGGGAGAGATCGGTTTTGTTTGCAGCCTGTTCAAAACAGTTAAGGATCTGATTGCGTAGAGCAACAGCATTGGCTAAAGTTCTCAAGGGGAAAGTATGCTGGGGCGCGCCAGCCACTTGCCAAAAGTTAGCCTGACTCCCGGTAGCGATCACCAAATAATCGTAGGAGATCGTTTGCTGATCGGTAATAATTTTTTTACCTTCCAAATCAATTTGTTGGACTTGTGCCAGCAAAAAATTAGCATTATCAATCTTGCGTAGCGCATTACGCAGAGGATAGGCAATCAGTTGGGGTTCAATAAAACCTGTGGCTACCTGATAGAGCAGCGGAATAAAAGTATGATAATTATGGCGATCGATTAATAATATTTCTGCTTCAGCGTCAGATAACTGTTGAACAGCTCTCAAGCCTGCAAAGCCTGCCCCAATGACGACAATTTTTGGTACTTTGGCGATTTCCCTCCAGGAACGCTCCGCGATCGCTGTCACTTTTTTTGACCGTCTACACTCAATGCTCCTGCACCTGCATAGATAACCATCAATAATCCACCAATTAAACCGATATTTTTGAGAAAGTCATTGATTTCATTCGGATCGGCGATCGGGTTATGAAATATTAAAGTAGCAGGTATCAAGAAAATAATGAGCAAAATTGCACCAATATTAGTCTTGTAGCCTAACAGTAAAGAAACCGAGCCTAATAGTTGAAAAAATACTGTTCCTGCTGCCAATAGACTAGCTAAAGGTAATCCTTGACTGTTGAGGGTTTCTACCAACCCGCTGAAACCTGTGATGTGGCTTATTCCCGCTTTGAAAAAAATTAGACAAAGGCAGATTCGAGCTGCTAACGCTATATATTCCATCAGAATAATTCCTTGGTCAATTATTTAAGCTGAAACAAATCCGTAATGCCTTTCCTTTAGATAATGACTTTATTCTTTCTCCCAATCGGGACAAGTACTATCCTCAGAACCACTAGGATGCATGGCACAAACTAAAAGATTGCCATTATAAACATGCCCATGATAGTTGGCACAATTAATACAGGCAGGATGACTGGTATCAGAGGGAGGATGATAGCTGACGCTGGTAAAATCATCGTCCACAAAGTTATCCCATTCATTCGATAGGGCAGCATCTATTTCATCGCTAGTGGTAATGATCACATCCACAAAGTTGTGGATAAAATCTTCCACCTCCTCAGCCCAGTCAGCATTAAACTGAGCTAAGAAAGAACCGACATTTTCAGTCACTTCCTCCACTAACAATTCCGTAGTCTCTCCTACCTCAGCAAAAAACATTTCCATGTCTGCTGCGGTTTTTTCTACGGTTTTCTCAATTTGCTTCCACCACTCATCTTGCCAGTCATTCATAAATTAACCTTAGTTGACAGATATCATTTAGTCTAAATGGTTATAAATGGTTCTTTTACATTTCTTGTTTGAGCCGACGTAACTCTTCTTGTAAAGACTTTACCTGTTGCCGCAGATCATCACCATCAGCAGGTGCTGGAGCAGACTTTGACCTTTTTGCGGTAGTGCCGGTCGGAGTGGTTTCTACTTCATCAACAATCTCAATGCGACGAGGTTCTCTATCTTTTGATGGACTATTGTTACCCGCTACAGTCCCTTGCTGCGCCTGTTCCACCAAATCATCCACAAATTTACGAGCTTCTTCTGTACTCATTTCTCCCCGTTCAGCCATCTCCTCTGCTAGTTTTTGGGCTTGAACTCCTAAATCCTTAACTGTATCACTGGCTTTTTCTTGGGCATAGGAGGCAAAACCAACTCCCATGTAAAAAGCTTTTTTAGCAATATCTTCAAAATTAGCCATTTTTTCTGATTCCGATTTCGCTATGGTCTACTGATGATCTATATCTCTATTCATAGTGTATATCATCTCCCAAAGTGACAAATTACGGTCTCTAGTGTGGAATTCCCCATTACTGATCATTACTAAAGTTAAAACTGAAGTTAAAACGGCTTTAGCTCCAGGGAAAAATAAAGCCCTTGATCTTGTAGAGAATCTTCCTGAAAACCTGTGTCTTGAATCAGGGGAATTCCCCAATCAAGACGAGCTGCCAAAGCATCTCCTAATAACAGTTGTAGTCCAAATCCCAGAGAGGCTAAAGTCTCAACTTCGGGAGATGATAAATCATCAGTATTCCAAACTTGACTAAAATCGCCAAAAGGATTTAAGGTCAAACTGTTTTTCCCCCCATTAGTTTGCCAAATGGTATGAGATAACTCCGCCGATAAGAATAAACCATTATCAGCCACCGTGCGATCTTTTCTGTAGCCGCGAACGCTGGTTGCTCCTCCCGAACGAAACTGTTCTAAAGAAACTAGAGGACGGTCAGCAAATTGTAATTGTCCTCGGAGTAAAATATTGGTTCCCTCGGATAGTTGCTTAATATATTGTCCTTGTCCTCGCCAAATCAGGAAATGACTATCGGGTATTCCAGGGGGGTTAATGGTAGCATCAAAAACATTAATTCCGAGATTGAACTGAGAACTAAAAGCCAGAACATGATCCTCTCCGCGATCGCTATATTCTTGAATAAATTGGAGCGCTGCAATTTTGGTCACTCCTGTCTCATCAGTTCCCCTGGCAAGGGTGGGAAAACCCACATCCGTCAGGAATAACTGGGTATGCTGGTAATTAAAAGCAAACCCCAGAGTCAATTCTTTTCTGGGGGTGTGGAGGATCATTTGACGATAGCTAGCATTCAGGGAGCTACCCCGACTGGAAAGGTCTAAATCTTTAAATGGTTCACTAATAATGGAACTATCACTGTAGCTATAGGCAATTTCCAGTTCCTGATCATGAGTACCTAAAGGAATTATATAACTCAAGTTTTCTAAGGAATTGCTACCGGGGGTATTAAGATAACTAACCCCAAAGCGATCGCCAAGCCCCAAGACATTATTATCCCCAATGAAGAGACGGCGACCCTGGGAACCGACAGTAACGGCTTGATAATTATTAAAGCTCAATTCTGTTTTAAAAGTATTTGCTTCTAACACTTCTATTTCTAGCAAACTCGCCCCTGGATTAATTCCCTGGGATAATTCGGCAGAAATATTAGCAATGAGGGGATCGAGCTGTAAGATTTGCAGCGCATTGAGCAATTTACCTCGATTCACTGGGGGTTGAGTTGCCACTTCGATCCGCTCTCGAATATATTCAGGACGCAAGTGCTTCAGACCATAAATTTTAATGTCTTCAATACTTCCCTCAATGATCTCGATTTTGACTGTGCGGTCTGTGATTTTTTGCGGTGGAATATAAGCCCCAGAAGTTAAATAACCTTTTTGCACAAAAAGCTGCGTGATGGCTTGCTGCACTTCTAACAATTCAATAAAACTGATGGGACGAAATAGATAAGGTTGCAAGAGGCGGTCAATCTCTGCCTCAGGAATTACCTGATTGCCAATAATTTCAAAACGTTTGAGCACCACTGACCCTGGTATTTCCTCAGGACGCAGACTAGAGGGTTGAACGCCTGGTTTCAACGTCTTTGGTGGACTGGCTTTCGTCTGAGCAGGATAAAATATTGCCGAGCAGACTAAAAATCTAGCAAATACGGCGGCTAAATAAGCTAAATTTTGATTAAATGATTGCAACAATTTGAGCTAGATTTACTAGATTTATCAGTAAAAGATTTAAAATAATTATCTAAAATTTATGTGAGGCAGATGCCGACCCTAGACTACCATAGTCCTTCAACTTACAGGAACTTGATGATCGCCATCGGACAATTATGCTAATGTGTGAGATAACTTATTAGACATTTTTTATTGATAATTTCGTTTAGTTTAAAGCAAGAAAACAATAGTGAATCCTTTATTAGCCAGATTTTTGAGAGCAGTTTATCGTAAAGAACCTGTCTCTGGTTTTATTCTTATTTTAGGTGCAACGGATGTACTGATGGGAGGACTTGGGGGAAGGGTTAGTCTGTTGTCCGTCGGTCTGTTTATTGCTTTGTTAGGTGCTATTATGCGCTGGCGACAAGGAGCCAAGAAGCCAGAGGAGATCGCTACCGAAACCGTAAGATATTATCTTCCTCCAGGTTCAACCCGCCAACCATTACCCCTCTTAACCCCCAGCAAACGACGTAAATAGTGAAGTAGAAGTAACAAAGAAGCAATACAAGTCTTAGCATTGATGACTCAGGATAACGTCGAACAGAAACATCCCCAACACCAAAAAGATCGCCTTACTGTTGATCTTTTGTTAAAAGCAACAATTCCTAGTGATCGCGAATTGGTGGAACTGGCTCGTCTGATTATTCGTTATCATGATTTTCCTGGTGCGCGAGATATTCAGCAAGATCTGACCGTGGCACTCAACAACTGGCAATTGACCGAAGAAGAACTTTATCTTAGAACCCGTGCTATTCATGCGGAGGGAACTGTGTATCGGCGGACGGCAGACGGAGATACCCAGGATTGGACTTGAATAATTGTTGAAAACTCGTCATCACGAAAAAATCCGCTTTGATGCTTGTTTAGAAGCAAATTGTTCGAGAATTGTTGATTAGCAGATAGACTGACGGGAGGAATCGTCAGAACTTGATTTGGCTTGTTGCACCTTTAATTCATTAGTCTACAGTAAAAAGTAGGGTAAAAATTTTGACAGTAACCCTTAACCATGTATAATTATAATTCGTGAGTCATCTGGAGAGGTGGCCGAGTGGTCGAAGGCGCAGCATTGGAAATGCTGTAACGGGGTGACTTGTTCGAGGGTTC
>JBJOPG010000163.1:0-16047 GCA_046050865.1 Cyanobacteriota bacterium | reverse complement strand
CTGGTTCTTCTGCGACAGGAGTTTCTGTTACTTCTTCAGTGGGAGTAGCTGGCTCTTCGGTGGGAGTCTCTACTACTTCTTCAGTGGGAGTAGCTGGTTCTTCGGCGGGAGTTTCTATCACTTCTTCCGGGGGGTCACTAATCATGGAATCAGGACTAGGAAGCGTAACATCAGACATATTAGCCGATTGAGAGTGCGCTACTGGAGAAGCCAGAATAATCCAGACCAACGACAATAATATCTTTACTGGTAATTGAGTCAAGCTCACATTCATAACTTAAATATCTAACCTCTATCTACTAAAAATTGGCGTTTAATACAAATTTAAAAAACCAGGAGGACTTTTCCTCCGTTTGACGCAAGCAGATCAACACGATAGTCAAACTACCCTGCTAGTATTCTTTATGGATTATCTATATATCTATAAGTCATTTCTTAAAAAGAAATACAATCGAACTTCACCATTAACAGTCATCCATTGTAAACTAACGGGTTACATTAATAGTAATACACTTACAGCATTAAACATTACTCATATCTTTAACTTTTTTGAACTCGAACCCAGACAAAAACTGACCAGATATTTGAAGCTGATCAGATGTTTGGATTGAGAATTTGGGCGTTGCTGAATCGAAATATGAACTTGAAAACTAAAAATTTCAATTACACTCTTAAAAAGCTGAGAGCTAATAGCTGATAGCTAAAAACGATATCATCATCAATTTATGTTTTAAATCAGCAACGCCAGAATTTAGTCTTTAGCCTTCCAAAAAGATATTTAAATCTTCAATCAACTGAGTTAATTCCGCTTCACTGGTTAGACGAATACGATCATCTCGCAGAGTCATGAGAATCTTTGCCGCAAAAGGACTGGGATAAATATTGGGATTGCAAAAGATTTCTAAGAACACATCTCCTGTGTAGCGATATTCCATGGATTCTTGTTTAACGGGACGACCTCCAGCTCCAGTTGTTGCCGAGGCGATCGCTTTAAGACTTTGCATCAATGTCGCTATTTCTGCCTGTAGCTTGTGGGCAGCATCTTGGGGAAAATTAAAACTAACCGCCCCTTGAACTAAATTGAGGGTTAACTGAGTCATATTAAGGAACTTAATTTAATTTAATAACTAAAATTAATGCAAATTATTGCAAAAGGATTTTGATAAATTCTTTATTCTGAATCTATCAGATTTAGGATGTCGGCAAATTTTTTTGTCAGAAATTATCTCAATAAGTTACGTTTTTCTAAATAACGCAACACCGCTAAAAGTGTCACTAAATATTGCTATATCTAGTTTTCAGACTATGATTAGAGGGTAGGCATCCAGGGGAGTTGCTGTTCTTATAGCTGGATATATGGTGCAGGATAATCGCTCACAAGTTCGTCGCGTTCTTTGGCTCACTTTGATCTTAAATCTATTTGTGATGACCCTCAAGTTTACTTTGGGAATTGCCACTGGCTCTTTGAGTCTACAAGCTGATGCCCTGCATAGTGTTACCGATAGCGCCAACAATATTTTAGGTCTAGTAACCAATCGGTTTTCTTCTCCCAAGCCAGATCGAGAACATCCCTATGGACATCAAAAGTTTGAAGCGGTAGGTGCCCTAGGAATATCAGCATTTTTAGGCATTGCTTGCTTTGAAATTCTCCGCAGTGCCGTAGAAAAGATTTTTTTTAGTTCTGAACGTGTAACAGTAGAGGTACGCCCCTCAGAATTATGGCTATTGTTACTTGTTCTGGGAGTTAATATCTTTGTCGCTTTTTATGAGCGGAGTATCGGTAGGAAAGTTAACAGTCCCATTTTGATTGCTGATGCTAAACATACCATGAGCGATATTTGGGTAACCATCATTGTGATTGCTGGTTTGATTGGCGTGTGGCAAGCGGAAAAGTTAAACTTCCCTCCATTACTGTGGTTAGATGTAATTTTGGCTTTCCCCGTGGCACTATTGGTGTTTTATAGTGGCTGGGAAGTAATTAGTGAAAATTTACCTTGGCTAGTGGATGAAATGGCGATCGCCCCAGAAGCAATTTATGATGTGGTGATCGAAGTTCCTGGGGTCATTAATTGTCATGATATTGCCTCACGAGGTATGTTGGGCAGACAAGTTTTTATTGAGATGCACCTGATTGTTAATACGGATGATTTAGTCATTGCTCATCAAATTACTGAACAAATTGAAGAACGTTTAGCAGAGCGTTTTGGTATGGTAAGGGTTTTAATTCACGTTGAACCACCAGAATATGAAGAGGAAAGCATTAGCTTTGGTAGTACTGAAGCTATCAACTAGTATTCAATTCATTACTTTCAGAATACTTAAACCAAATAAAGTCCAACCACACAGAGAACCGATCGCAAACATCAGAGATCGCCCTACCGGTAGATTAATAATATAAAACACGGAATAAAGTAAACGAGCCACGAGAAAAGCGATCGCCGCAATTCTTGCCCAATCAGATTCTACACCCGTAGCATAAGCCATCAGCGCCGCCAAACCATAAATAGTTAAAGCTTCAAAGCTATTTTGATGCGCCCAGGTAGCACGTTTAGCATAATCGGGCAGTTGCTCAAATATTGCGCGGGGTGCTGATTGATCGTAACCAGTCTTAAATCTTCCCCAGGCAACAACCAAAAAAGGGGCATAGGTTAGAACCACTGCACCAATAACTGAACAGAGCAAAATTAAATCAACGGATAAATTCATAAAAAGTCAAAAATACGATACCGACGGAACTATGAGGTAATGGTATCAGCTATGCAATTAGCAACGCCAAATTAAGAGCCAAATTAACACTAGATGTACTGTTGTCATCTCCTATGAAATAACGCAAGATGTTGGTGGCGATCTTTTACGATAGCAATTGTTATTACAATAATATTTCAGCACTTAAAATCGATTAATTTTATGGTTAAATCCTTATTTTGCCGACTATCCGGGCTATCTTGTCTGATGTGGTTGTTGATGATGCTTCCTGGTCAAGCAGTGGATCTGAAAGTAGCTGTTCAAAAAGAAGTAGATACCCTCAAAGTAGGTAGTTCAACAGCTGCAATAGTTAAGGATGGTGCGGGCAAGCAGTTGGGAGAGCTTAACCCCATGTCCTCCCTAGCAGCTAAATTAGATGGTAACAAAATTACCATTTCTGGTCGTGTTAAGGCGGGAGAATTGGTCATTGAGCCGAAAGATCATGGTTATGTTTGGATTGGCGATCGCTGGTATCGAGGCACCACTCGTTTAATTCGTCAGAATGATGGTATTACGGCAATCAACAAAGTTGATTTAGAGCAGTATTTATATAGTGTCGTCGGTGCGGAAGCGGTTTCCAGTTGGCCGATTGAAGCCCTTAAAGCTCAGGCTGTGGCAGCTCGTTCTTATGCTCTCTATAAGCGTAAAACAGGTTCAAATGGTATTTATGATGTTGACACCACCATTGGAACTCAGGTTTATAAGGGTTTAGATAGCGAGTATACCACTACCCATCAAGCTGTGGATAGTACTTTAGGTCAGATTATGACCTATAACAATCAAGTAATTTTAGCGGCGTTTCATTCTTCCTCTGGAGGCTATACAGAAAATGTTGAAGATATCTGGACATCGCCCCTGCCTTATTTAAGAGCCGTAGTGGATTACGATCAGAAGTCTCCTGTGTTTGAATGGCAGCAAGTAATTCCCGTTAGTAAGATTCAAAGTTTAGTCGCGGGGGTTGGCAAGATTACAGGTTTTCAGCCAGCGGAAATGACTCCTCGGGGTCGAGTGGTGACAATGAAGGTAACAGGCGATCGCGGTAGCACAACAGTTAGCGGCAACGATCTTCGCAAGGCTCTCGACCTGCGCAGCACACTATTTCGCGTTTCGACGGATGGGGACAACCTGTTGGTTAAGGGGCGTGGTTTTGGACATGGACTTGGTTTAAGTCAATGGGGTGCTTATTATTTGGCAAAACAGGGGATTAATTATCACCAGATTTTGGCACACTATTACCAAACTGCTAACTTGAGCCAGATGAAACGATAAGAACGATCACAAAAACTGATTGATTTTTAGTAATTTCCACTAACAACTCACCCTGCAACTATTTGAATTATGATGCGGGGTTCAATTCTCCTTGGTTAATTTTACTTAGACGATAGTCAAAAACCAGCTTAGTAGGTTAAAAATATATATCATCGACAAAGGTCAATTCATCTAGTCTTATATTACTTATTACTAACTTTTAAAACTTTTTTCTACAAAATATGTCTAATAACTCTCCTATGGATATCAATCGATCGCCACGGATTTTAGTTGTCTCGGTGCGGGGATTCCGTTTTCAAGCTGCAAACTGCTGTATCTATGAGTTTGAAGATTTACTAACGGATTTAGAGTCAGCCCAATTGCATATCGCCAAACCAGATCGTAATTTTGATCTAGCTTGCAAGGCATACCGTGGTGCTAAACGTCTGGGCAGTACTGATGAGTTTGCTCTAAAAATGACGAAGTTTCCTTCCGAATTGGTTTTGGAACAGGAATATGATTTACTATTCGCCGTACTAGATAACCCATTTCAGTTCCATCTTCTGGAATCGATTAAAGGATGGCGAGAAAAATGTCGCCACACAGCTTGTTTTATTACGGAAATGTGGCAACCTGACCTGCAAATCAAGCGCTTATTTAGAGAACCATGGTCAAATTTCGACCATGTTTTTTTAGGTGTGACTCAATGTGTGGAGGGATTGAGTAAGCTTATTCAACCTCCTGTTACCTATATTCCGCCTGCGGTTGATACCTTACGCTTTTCTCCCTATCCCAATCCACCACAGCGTTCCATTGACGTTTCTTATGTGGGTAGGCGATCGCCAAGTATTCATGATGCTTTGATCAAAAGAGCTGCTCAAGATAATTTCTTTTACTATCATGACACCTTAAGAGGGAAGTTGGAAATTGAGAACGCCAGAGAGCACCGTATTTTACTTGCCAATCTGTTCCAAAGAAGTCGCTATAACATTACCAATTATGCTAAATTCAACTCCACTGCCGAAACAGGGGGAACTCAAGAAATTGGCTATCGCTTTTTTGAAGGGGCAGCAGCTGGAACAGTAATGGTAGGAATGCCCCCAGCGGGAGCAGCTTTTCCTCGCTATTTTGACTGGGAAGAGCCGATTATCAAAGTTGATTTATCTGGGACAGATGTAGTGGAGGCGATCGCCGAATTGGATACTCAACCAGAAAGACTAGAGCGCATCAGTCGTCGCAATGTAGCTAATTGTTTGCTCAAGCACGATTGGTCTTATCGCTGGCGAGATATCCTAGCTGCCTTTGATTTAAAACCCAGTCAAGCTATGGTCGACCGAGAAAAATACTTACATCATTTGGCTCATAGTATTTTGTCCGAAGATCGGGACGGCTGATGATAACGAAGGCTTTAAGGAAAAATTTGCTCCTTTTAATCTCAAGATGGTAACAATTGCAAACTAACTGAATTCACTTTAGCCCTAGTTTTCAGCAGCTTGATAATTTCTCCCAAGTTAGATTTATGTAGTCCTCTGTTCTTAGTAGTGAAATTAACTTTAATTTTTATTTCTAGTCTTTCAGATTTCGTTCTACTAAGAACACTTTTGCTTTCCATTCTCATTAGATTTAAATTATGTACTCTGGCAAATTGATTAATTAACTCGAAAACTTGGGTTTCATTTTCCGCAAAGCAAATCACATCACAGCAATACTGGTAATGATTGGGATTGACATCAGCTAAATCAGTTGCATTTTTCGATAATGCTCCTTTATTTGCCATGTTCAAAGTCATTTTCATATTTTTGCCTGAAGACAAAGAGTGATGATCTTGATCTGTTTGCTTAAAAGCTTTTTCCAATGGTCTTGCCAGTAAATTAGCGCCTATTACGGCAAAAGTAGATAAATATGCTGGCACCAAAAAACCCGAACCTACCAAAGCACCTATTGCTGCTGCACACCAGAGAGTCGCGGCAGTATTAATACCTGTAACATTTCCGCCTTCCCGCAAAATTAAGCCACCACCCAAAAAACCAACTCCCGATACTATTTGGGCAGCAACCCTGGTGGGGCTAGAATCACCAGGAGTCATAATTGAGAGCAACCCAAGGCTACTAATACGTTGATTTTAAATACGGCTCTATTTTTAAGCCACTGTCTTTCAATTCCAATACCTACCGCCAAGAAAAATCCTATTAGTAGGCGAATTGCAAAAGTCGTCCAGGTTATGGTCATATTGAGATGCTACAAATGATTTCCCAACTCTAAGAATTTCACGATCGCATTAAGAATTGGTAATTATCAAATTATCAATTTAGAAATTTTTCAGCTTGTAGTTCAAGATTCAATACTTCGCCGTTGCCCACTGCGATCGCCTATCTACTCAAGCTAGGGATGCTCAAAATATCTCGCTTCTAGTTTTGAGCTTTTTGACCAGATGTTGTTAGTTAAAGATTGCTGTGAGCTTGTGTGAAGTTTAGCTGGATTTACTCTTGATTCAAAAAAAACAATGTTCTTGATTCAAAAAAAACAATGTTGTTAACAAAGATTAATGGTTTATACTTTTATTAAGAAAAGTAACTTAAACATAGAAACTAAAAATGGTAGCTTCATTTCCCTGGCTTACCGCGATTATCTTTTTCCCTCTGTTAGCTGCTCTAGCAATTCCGCTGATCCCTGATAAGGATGGCAAAACCGTTCGTTGGTACGCTCTTGGCGTAGGTATTATCGACTTTATCTTGATGGGATATGCTTTCTGGAATAACTACGATGCCAGTAGCGCCCAATTTCAACTAGCGGAAAGCTATAATTGGATTCCCCAATTGGGAGTTAGCTGGTCAGTATCAGTAGACGGCATCTCCGCACCTTTAATCTTGTTAGCAGGTTTTGTAACAACTCTGGCAATGTTATCTGCCTGGCAAGTAGACCGCAAACCTCGGCTATTCTACTTCCTAATGCTAGTGCTTTATTCGGCGCAGATTGGGGTATTCGCTGCCCAGGATATGTTGCTATTTTTTGTGATGTGGGAGCTTGAGTTAGTTCCAGTATATTTATTAGTTTCAATTTGGGGAGGGTCAAAGCGTCGTTACGCAGCCACCAAGTTTTTACTTTACACTGCCGCCGCCTCGATCTTTATTCTGGTAGCAGGCTTAGGCATGGCTTTCTACGGCGATAATTTAACTTTTGACATTGCAGCTTTAGCGTTGAAAGATTATCCCTTAGCTTTAGAAGTGCCACTGTATGCCGGATTACTCATTGCCTTCGGGGTTAAATTAGCGATTTTCCCTTTACATACTTGGTTGCCTGATGCTCACGGTGAGGCATCTGCCCCGGTCTCCATGATTTTAGCTGGTGTGTTACTCAAGATGGGTGGCTATGGTCTAATTCGCTTCAATATGGAACTGTTGACCGATGCCCACGTCTATTTTGCTCCTCTGCTGGCAACCTTGGGTGTAATCAATATTGTTTACGGTGGTTTTAGCTCCTTTGCTCAAACGAACATGAAGCGTCGTCTGGCGTATTCCTCTGTATCCCACATGGGGTTTGTGCTCATCGGTATTGCCTCCTTTACAGATATTGGCACCAGCGGAGCGATGCTTCAGATGCTATCCCACGGTTTAATTGCCTCGGTGTTGTTCTTCTTAACAGGAGTAACTTACGATCGCACCCACACTCTATTCATGGATCGGATGGACGGTATTGCTTTGGTAATGCCCAAAGCTTTTGCTCTATTTACCGCAGCGGCGATGGCTTCCTTAGCTCTCCCAGGCATGAGTGGTTTTGCTAGTGAAATTTCTATATTCGTGGGGATGGCTACTAGTGATGTTTACACCCCAACTTTCTCCACGGTGATGATTTTTCTGGCTGCGGTAGGAGTCATCATGACCCCGATCTATCTATTGTCTATGCTCAGACTAGTGTTCTTCAACTCTAACGAAGCCCTCGCCTGTGATATTGACCAGGCCAAAATGAGAAAGCCCACCAATGAACCCGCGGTGTGTTTTGGTAATAGCTGCGTTTTGCCAGGAGAAGCCCCTTTTGATGATGCTAATCCCAGAGAAATATTTATTGCCGCCTGTTTCCTCGTTATGATTGTCGGCATTGGCATTTATCCCAAACTCTTTACTCAGATGTATGACGTAAAAACAGTAGCGCTAAATGCAGAACTGCGACAATCTCAAGTAATCATTGCTCAACAAAAGCATATGACCTTAGCTCAAGCACCAGTAATCGGTGAAGTGGCTAAGTAACTGTCAAATATTTAAAATTTAATACTGATTTCTCAAGAGACTGATGCGCTCAATTTGTAGCTATTTTCAGTCTCTTATTTGTTTTTAATAGATATTTTTCACAGAGCGATCGCTTTTCTCATCAAATTACATAAAGTGCTCACTCCTGACGATTAGTTTTCAGAATTGCCAAGTGCGATCGCACTGCCCGACTGCCAAACCTTTTTAATCGCCGAAACCAAATCCAACCACCCAATACTTCTCGTTTAACGATTCAAGTTTATCTGTAAGGGATGGGGAAAGGGCAAAAGGGAAGGGGGAAAGGTATTGAATATGTTCTTTTCCCCTTTTCCCATTAACCTTTTTCCTACACGGAGCTTCTCGTCACTATAACCAGCTAGAATAGTAAGATATAATAGTAAGATAGAATTATCTTCTAAATACTATGACTGCCAAAATATCTATTACTCTAGACGATGAAATTGTTAAATTTGTCGATTCTCAAGGCAGTAACCGTAGCAAAATAATCAATGATTTGCTAGCCAAGGCTAGACAAGAAAAGCTTGAAGCTGACTTAAAGGCTGCATATATCGATCAAAACAACGATCCGAATTTTTGGTCGGAGTTTGAGTTGTGGGACTCAACTATTGGGGACGGTTTAGATGAAAAAGCCTGATTATCATCGGCTTGACATTTGGTGGGTAGTTCTCGACCCCGCTAAGGGTAACGAGGCAAAAAAAACTAGACCTTGCTTAATTTTGCAGAACGATATTGGCAATCAGTTTAGTGACATCACTATGATTGTTCCATTTCTTGAACCCAAGTTTTATCCTTTTGTAGTCAATGTTCATCCAACTCCCCGCAATGGTTTAGATCGTCCCAGAGGATTAAATTTTAGTCAAATGAGGGTGGCACACTATACTCGTTTTGTTAATCAACTAGGTGTACTAGAGGATTCTTATCTCTCTCAAATTGAAAATGCCATCGCTATTGAACTCAACATTTTCGGTAAGTGATTTTCAGCCCTCGGTCTTCATCACTTTATGGTTTAACCTTCTCTACCTTCTCTCTAATGTCTCTTTGCAAAGCGATCGCCACTCACGATTAGTTTGCAAAATTGCCAAGTGCGATCTCCGAAGTCATGGCTTTGTCAATCGCGAAGCGTAGCAGAGTCTAATCACAGTTGACATGATTATTCGCCGTAATGAGACCACATTCGGATAATTTTGACAGTCTTCTCAGAATCGATAACCTCATAAACTAACCGATGTTGCACATTTATCCGTCTGGAATATGCCCCTTGGAGATCTCCCTGTAGCTTTTCATAGGATGGAGGATTCAAAAACGGGTTTTGCTTAAGAATTGACAAAAGCTGTTGCGTTTTGAGCTTCAAACCAGATGCAGCAATTTTTTTAGCATCTTTTTGAGCTTGTTTCGTAAACTTCAGTTGCCATTTAGGCTCTACCATTCCAATTCTTCTTCAGAGACACATTCAGACAAAGGGGTGTTCATTCCCTCTTTGATAGATTCTCTCATGCCTGGAATAGATTGTAGATAAAGTGTTTCCTGGATACTTTCCCAATCATCTTTAGAAATCAAAACTCCATCTCCTCGGCGTGAAGTGATGATTCGTGGTTTGCTATCTTGATTAACCTGCTCTAAAAGTTTAAACAAATTAGCTCTTGCTTGACTGGCACTAAAAATATCCATAACATTTTTTGCTTGTTGTACTTTTTATTGTACCAACATAAGTTAAAAATTTAATTTAGCCGCCAATCTAATTAATTGCCCAGCAAGATCGCTCTTGTTTAGGATCGCAATTATTAATCAATCATAAGTTCTTCCTTTCCAAGCTCCACCCTGTCCTTGATAGTATTTAGCCGCCGAATCAATAGTCATCAAAGTATACAGAAAAGCGATCGCTGGTAATAGCAAACTCCAAACCCAAGCTATTTTATAGAGTCTGATGGTGGGGATATAAGCCCAGATCATCAGTAGCCAAGTTACTATACAGATGCTAAACACTAGCCAATTATTTGTTACTAATCCCCAAACCAAACCCACAGGGGCAATTAAATAAGTTATAACCATACCAGCAACAGCGCCGATTAATAGCAAAGGCGAATAATTTAGCTGACTATAGGCAGTGCGAGCAATGGTATCCCAAATTACCTTGAGGTTATCGTATCCTCGCAGACTGATGGTAGTTTCACTCAATCCCAGCCAGATGTTGTTGCCTGAAGATTTAACTGCTTGAGCTAGGGTGCAGTCGTCAATCAGAGCATCCTTGATTCTGGCAATACCGCCAATGTTAGTCAGAGCCTGATTACTAATCAAAACGCAGCCCCCCGCCGCTGCCGCCATGGGGTTATGGAGATCATTAACCCAGGGAAAAGGATAAAGCTTTTGAAAAAAGAAGACAAAGGCGGGAATTAACGATTTCTCCCAAAAACTTTGACAGCGCAACAAGACCATGAGTGAGACTAGATCTAAATCTGCTGTTTCTGCTTTAGTCACTAGCTGAGTCAAATTATTGCTGTCATGCTGGATATCTGCGTCGGTAAACAGCCAATAATCGGGGGGATTTGCTTGAGTGATAACAGATTCAATACCCTGGTGCATTGCCCAGAGTTTACCTTTCCAACCTGATACTAAAGGCTTGCCAGCAATTACTGTTAGGCGATCGCTTTTTTCGAGTTGAGCGGAAGTTTTCAGGGCAATTTCTCTGGTGCGATCGCTACTATTATCATCCACCAGGACAACAAAAAACTCACCAGCATAATCTTGATGCAACAACGAAGTTAAACTAGTGGCGATCGCTTCTGCCTCATCCCTAGCAGGCACCACAGCACAAACACGGGGATAATAGTCTAATGCTGAAGAGGGATCCAGACGACAATCGGCTCGCCAAAAATTGCCCCAAAACAATAGTAAGCATAACCAAATGCCTAAAGGCAAGGCTGCAACAATTATAACAACCACTTTCTGACCCCAAATTCAATTGCATTTTCTACATAACGTCTATAGTAGGGGCGAAAAGTCCTTCGCTTCGATAAAAATTATCTCTTTTTTGCCCAGAACAACTAAATTTAATCAATCTTTAGATATAAAAGATATAAATAAAGATATCAAATTAACTATTTAATTTCCTTTCTAAAACTAGCAATGTCCATTGACTCTCAATCTCTCTGGTTAATATTTAATACTTTTCTGGTTTTTGTGATGCAACCAGGATTTATGTGTTTGGAGTCGGGGTTAACCCGTACTAAAAATAGTATCAATGTGGCGCTCAAAAATCTTATTAGCCTGGGTATTTCCATCCTGCTCTTTTGGGCGGTGGGATACGGCATTGCCTTTGGCACTTCCATCGTCGGAATTATTGGCTCAGATCATTTTTTCTTTAATCCAGAATCTTTTACTCCTAGAGAAATGGTATTTTTTCTCTTCCAAATGATGTTTTGTAGTACTGCCGCCACGATCGTCTCTGGTGCTAGTGCCGAGAGATTAAAGTTTCGGGCTTATGCAATCATTACAGTGATTATTTCAGGTTTAATCTACCCTCTTTTTGCTCATTGGGCTTGGAATAGTCATAGTTTTAGTGATAGTTATGGCTATTTAGAAGGACTAGGATTGATCGATATTGCGGGAGGGACGGTAGTACATAGTGTTGGGGGCTGGGTTTCTTTAGCGGTCATCTTGGTGGTAGGGGCAAGAACAGGAAGATTTGATCGCTTTAGTGGTTCTGGTGTCCTCAATAAGTTCTCTAATAAGTTCTCTAATAAATTCCCCAATAAATTTCGCGGTATTTACGCTTCTAACTTACCTTTTTCTGTGCTGGGGGTGATGCTGATTTGGCTGGGATGGTTTGGTTTTAATGCTGGCAGTGTAACACCGACGATCGCCAATGTGGCTCTAACCATTCTCAATACTCTGCTGGCTGGCGCAGCGGGAATGCTCTGTACGGGGTTTATTGGTTGGCAAAAGTTAAAAACTAATAAAGCGGAAATTTTAATTAATGGTTCGTTAGCAGGATTGGTTTCGATTACTGCTGTCTGTAATGCTGTTGAGCCGCTAGTAGCGATCGCCATTGGAGCAGTGGGGGGTGCGGTGATGCTGCTGGTGAGTCATTGGTTAACCTACTGGCGCCTTGATGATGCGGTGGATGCTATTCCTGTTCATCTGGGGGGTGGTATTTGGGGCACTTTAGCCGTGGGGTTAGTGGGCAATCCCGTCGTTCTCCAGACTGAATTGAGTCGAGCTAGTCTTTTGTTGGTGCAGTTATGGGGCATTGTAATCTGTGGTCTATGGGCATTTGGGGTAACATGGATTTTACTCCAGGTAATTAACCGTCTAATGCCTTTGCGAGTCTCCTTAGCTGACGAAGATCGAGGCTTAAATATATCGGAACACTACGCCAAAAGTGCCGTCTATGAAATGCTCCGGGTAATGGAGCTCCAAGCCAGCGATCGCGACCTCAGCCTTAGAGTTCCTGAAGAACCCTTTACGGAAATTGGTTATGTCGCCCAACATTACAATCAAGTGATGGATTCGCTGGAGGCTTCCCATCAACAACTACAACAATTTAATACTGAGTTAGAACAGAAGGTTAAGCAACGTACCGTTGAGTTATCCACTGCCAAGGAAAAAGCCGAGGTTGCCAACCAAGCTAAGAGTAGTTTTATTGCCAATATGAGTCATGAACTGAGAACTCCCCTCAACGCGATCATTGGTTTTGCTCAATTAATGGCGGGCAGTGAAAATTTACCCAAAGAAGAACAAAGACAAATCGAGATTATTAATCGCAGTGGGGAACATCTCTTATCCTTGATTGACAACGTGCTAGACCTGTCCAAAATGGAAGCGGAGCAATTGGAGTTAGTCCCTAGCCAGTTTGAGCTGAATGCCTTGCTGGAGGAGCTAGAGCAAATGTTTAGTCTGAAGGCGGCTAAAGCTAATCTCTACCTGAGTTTTTCCACGGCGACCAGAACACCACAGTATATTGTGGCAGATCAAGGAAAACTGCGGCAGATTTTGATTAATTTACTCAATAATGCCCTCAAATTTACTAGCCAGGGAGGAGTTACCGTCAGAGTTTTACCTACTGTTCTACCTCCTTTAGCAACAGGTAACCCAAATGAGCAGCAGCTAATATCACTAACTTTTGAAGTGGCTGATACAGGGGAGGGGATTGCTCCTGAAGAACTAGAGCATCTCTTTGAACCTTTTAGCCAAACCACCTCAGGCAAAAAAGCGCAAGAAGGAACAGGATTGGGGCTAACCATCAGTCGTAAATTTGTGCAGCTTATGGGAGGAGAACTTAAAGTTCAATCCGTGGTTAATCAAGGGAGTCTTTTTAGTTTTGAGATGCCAGCACAAGCAGTTAATTCAGAGCAGATGACTGCTTGTAAAACCCTACCTAATCGTCCCACTGCTCAAGCAATTTTATCCCTAGCAACGGATCAATCCCCCCCACGGATTTTGATTGTGGACGATCACGAACTGAATCGAGAACTGTTAGTCAACCTTCTTCAGCCGATCGGTTTTGACCTTGCCACCGCTGTCGATGGGGCTGAAGCGATCGCCCTTTGGCAATCATGGCAGCCAGACTTGATTTTAATGGATCTAAGAATGCCCAAACTCAATGGTGAAGAGGCAATTGAAATCATTAAAGGCGATTTCAACTCAATGACCAAAATTATTGCCTTAACCGCTAGCACCTTAGAAACAGAAAGAGCCAACATTATGATTTTGGGCTGTGATGATTTTCTGCGGAAACCATTTAAAACTGACGAACTCTTGTTGATGATGACGAAGCATTTAGGGGTGTGCTATACCTATGCAGAGGATAATGCGGTGCAATCACTATTATCTCCACTGAATTTAACTGACCAAGCTTTTGAGGAGATATCCGAGGAATTACTGTGGTCACTTAAACAATCGATTATGGAAATTGATTTAGATAAAATTGAGCAGATTACCCAGCAGATCGGACAGGAAAATGAACTATTAGCCCAGGCGATCGAGCAGTATATTAGTAATTTTGAATACGAGCATATTTTGAACTTATTACCTTTTAATTAGATTTATCCCAGGAAAATTAAAGAGTGAAAAAATTAATGGCGGCTCGGGAGTTAAACAACATCCTGATTGTGGATGATACTCCCCAAAATCTACATTTATTGGTGGATATTCTGACTAAATATGACTATAAGGTTAGACCTGTACCTAATGGTAAGTTAGCTCTCTCCGCAGCCGAGATTAATCCCCCTGATCTGATTCTGTTGGATATTATGATGCCAGACCTAAATGGTTACGAGGTCTGTAGACAACTGAAAGCTAATCCCCAAACCAAAGATATTCCCGTAATCTTTATCAGTGCTGGAAATGAAGCAGTAGACAAAGTTAAAGCTTTTGCCATTGGTGGTGCCGACTATATTTGCAAACCCTTTCAAATGCATGAAGTGCTGATGCGGATTAAAAATCAGCTCATGGTTAAAAGCCTGCAACAACAGTTGAGAACGCAAAATGAGCAACTCAAACAAACGATTATGCAACTCAAAGAGAGCCAGAAAAAAGAGTTTGAGTCCCAAAAGCATCTGGCTCTTTCTAAAATCACTTCGGGTATTAGCCAACAAGTGAACTATCCCCTTGCTGAAATCAATCATACTCTTGATGAAATTCGGCAATTCGGCAAAGCCACCCTGGAAGATATTCCTGTTTTTTTAGCGGAAATTCCTCCTCAGCAACAAACCTACTTTGTCTCACTATTAAAACAGGCTCAAGATAATCACATTAATCCTCTGTTATCCGACTTAGAAAAACAAGAGTTGAAAAATCAGCTTGTAGCGAAGCTAACTCCTTTTGAACTGGAGTCAACAGCAAAAATTGCCGACATTCTGATTGAATTAGGCTTTAATGAAGAAATAGAAAGCTTTGTGCCCCTGTTTGCTTGTGAGAATTATTGGCAAATTTTGGATAATGCCTGTCTGATTATTAATCTCCATCAGAACGTTAACCACCTAAATGAATCTACGGTTAAAGTTAGCAAGATAATTGCCGCTTTTGAAGACTATGCTCATCATAGTTATAGTACAACTCCCAAACGTTTGGCAAACCTGGAAACCACCTTGGAAAAAGCCCTTAGTTTAATTGCCCCTGATCTTCCCCCTGGTGTACAAATTATTAAACACTATAGTCAGGTGTTAACCATTGATTGTTATCCTGAAGCTTTAGAAAAAGCCTGGTTTCATTTAATTCAAAATGCGATCGAAGCGATCGGCACCCATGGCATTCTGACGATTAATCTCTATCAGCAGCAAAATCAGCTGCTGGTGGATCTGATTGATACGGGAGCAAGTATTAGCCAAGATCTACTGGAAAAACTTTGTGATCCCTTTTTTACTACTAAATCCGCTGAAGGAAAAGTCGGTTTAGGACTGGCGATCGCTAAACAAATTATTGAACAGCATGATGGTACCATTGCGGTTAACCTGCTTTCAGGCAAAATGACTCTCCCAGGCAATACTAAATTTACGATTTCTTTGCCTTTGTAATTAACTACTATAATCAACTGCCTGTGGTTGGGAAATTTTTTGTGTTTTTCAATAAAAAAGACTGCTAAGTAAGAAATAAAATAGCAGCCCTGCAAGTTATTTAATTTTATTTAAAAAATTAGTCTTAATATTACGTTTAACGTGAACAAGCACTAATTCACATCAGACGTACTTATCATGCTTTCTTACTCTTGGTAAAGTAATCGCTCAGGGCATCAGCAATAATCTGATTCATTGGTCTACCTTCCTTTTCGGCAATCTCTTTTAAGCGGGGAAAG
>JBJOPG010000162.1:0-11630 GCA_046050865.1 Cyanobacteriota bacterium | reverse complement strand
CGATTGCTTTCGCTATTAGCTGCCTTTTTATTACTATTAAGCGATTTCTTGAATCTACTGATTACCTACTAAGTTGAGAGCAAGGCTTAAATACATACTTTTTCGTTGTCTATTAAACTTTGTCCGAACCTAATGATCCATACAACATTTAAAATCTATCTAGTTAGCAAGATTCAAACGAAAGTATCTATGGAAGTGAAAGTTTTAGTGTCTGTGCCAAAATACGTAGTGAATTAGATTATTAATATGCAGATTCTAACTCACCACAATGCAAAATCTAATAGTTAGGACGCTGCTGAAAAAGAGCTGGAGCTGGAACCGCTAAATTGACCTTGAACGACTAAAGTACTTGTAGCAGTGGAAGTTCTAGTGTTAGTACCAAAAGCTTGAGCACCTGCGTCAGCACTAGCGACGTTGTAGTAAGGAAGTGGGGAGATAGAACCACCTGGTGTTGTCATTGGTGGTGCGATCCTTTGATGACTTGGTGGTCTGTACGCTAACACATCCCCAAAGTCGCCGCAGCCACCTTGAACTTCGGTTACAGTCGCTGATTCGATGTGTTGTAAATCTGAAATAATCATGGTACTTTACCTCTCGTATTGTTTTTGTATGTACTACCCTACTTTGTTGAGGGTAGAGATTTCTCGCTCACATACGTGACGTTAAGATTGGCTCAACTGTGGCGAGCCGTCTAAATTGGTATATGTAGTGAATTAGATTAATATGCAACTTCTAACCCACTACCGTACAAAATATAAGAATACTGAAGCTCCTCTGTTGCCTTGACTAAATGTAAACTGGTCGAACTGCTCGAAGAAAGTATCATCTTCCGCAGGAGAAACTCCATCTTCATTATTGCTGCCTCGCCATTTATTTGAACCTGGTGGTGTTATTTATTCCTCTTTTGTATTATCTAACCTGTTATTATGCTTTGTATAATACAAGATATATACAACTATAGGGCTAAGAATACTTAAATATTAACATTTTGTAATACACGGCTAAGCAGGCAATGTATTAAGGATTACATATTAATAGAGATCGCTTTCACTATTAACTGCCTTTTTATTACTATTAAGCGATCGCTTAAATCTACTGATTACAGACGTAGAGCTAAATTCAAGCAGCGATCGCCATCAAACTAACAGGGATTCCAAAGCATTGAGCAGACTACTTACGAGGTAAAGGATTGAAACTGGAATTTACCCGACTCGTTAATCAAACTTTGCTCCATAAATTCTAAGCAGCGATTCTGTTCATCGGCAACGATCACTTTTGCTTGATGTCCGTGGCGCAGCAACTCAGAGCGATAGCAATATTCGTACCGCCGTTGGGACAGATGGCTCCTGAACCTGATGCTGCGGCGATCGCATAGGTAGACCAACGTTTCCCATTTGCCAAATTAATTACATCGACTTCTTCTAGGGGCAAAATTCCTACCCTATCCATTAAGTCTTGGTCAATAGCGATACTACCGACATAATTGACATTAGCTTCCGTGACTCTAACACGATGAAGCTTGGCGTGCATTAACTTGATCTGGCTCATCAATTTTCTCTTAACCTGACACTATTTTATGATAAACCGTCAAGCATTAAACCATGAGGAATCAGCCCTGGTCATTCAGAGAGTTTTGTTAAGCACCGAGCAAATTAAGCTCTTTTACGCATTCTACGGGATGCCACCTTAGAAGCATCCACTTTGGCGATCGCTTTTCTCAAGGGCATAATTCGGATACGACCATCAAAAGTATTTACCTGATAAACTTTGTGCTGATTTAGTTCTAGGGCAGTCATCCACCCACTATTATGATGATAGGCCCCTGTCTCAATATCTAACCAGCCTTTGCCCGCAGCAATCTGCCCTGGCTTAACTCCTGGAAGGGTAAAAGTAATGGTATGTCCTGTGATAATCAGCTTATTTTTAAAAACGACTTGTTCGCTACTATGAAAATCTTCTCTGATCCAGCAAAACTGTTCTGCTCCCTGTTTAATCAAAGGCATATTCGGATCGACTCCCGCATGAACTAGCCAATAGTCTCCCAAATCAAGATAGAGAGGCAATCCTTTGATCCAATCGATATGCTCTTGCGGAATTTTGCTGTCATAGCTATCCACCGTCGCGTGACCACCGCTATAGAGCCAACTTTGATAGAGATCCACCGAGACTTCTCCCGTCCCCACTACATCTAGCAGCATCTCTTCGTGGTTACCCCGCAAGCATTGAAATTTGTTTCGCATCACCAGATCAACCACCTGGGCGCTTTTAGGGCCACGGTCAATTAAATCTCCTAAGAAATATAATTCATCTTCACTGGTGGGTGAAATTGCGTCTAGTAGGGCAATTAAAGCGTCATAGTGTCCGTGTACGTCACCAATAACAATTCGGCGGTTTTTAGTCATGTCGGCTGATTTGACGATGTGCATACTTGACAATCTAATTTTTACTACTCACGGTTATACAAATAATAAAAGTAAATTGTTAACTTACTAGTAAGTATTCCCGTTTAATTCAAAATGATGTACATAAGATCAAAGTTAATTGCAGAATTAATTTTTGCTATAAACTATCGAAAAAACAAATTAAAATAAACGCTTTTAAGTATAAGAGGATTATGATTAATCGAGTAGTCACTGCTAGTAACGCTGCTACTATTAAAATTCTGCAACAGCCTTCAAACCCTGATTGGATCAAGAGTGCGATCGCTAATCTTGATATTATTCTACTTGACCATTCTCATTGTGAACGCAAAGCAGCGGGAGCCGCAATTAATCTCATGTTTCGCTATCCGAGTCACCATAAACTGGTGCGTCAATTAACGGAGATCGCACAGGAAGAACTCGCTCATTTTGAGCTAGTAAATCAGTGGCTGGAAAAGCGCAATATTCCCCTGGCAGCTTTAAATTCGCCTCCTTATTTTACTCAGTTAAAATCTCAGGTGCGCCATCCTGAGCCCGATCGCTTAGTGGATTTATTGTTAGTTTCGGCAATTATCGAAGCTCGTTCCCACGAAAGATTAGGCTTGATTGGGGAATATTGTCCCGATGCTGAACTGGGAAAGTTTTATCATAGTTTGATGACATCAGAAGCCCGTCACTATGGTATTTACTGGCTGTTAGCGATGGAATATAGCGATCGCCCCACGGTAGAACGTCGATTAGTTGAATTGGGGGAATATGAAAGTAGTATTTTGGCGACCATGCATCCTGAACCAAGATTACATAGTTGAGGATAGGGAAAGGGGAAGGGGGAAAAGGGAAAAGGGAAAAGGGGGAAGGGAAAAGGCAAAGAGCAAGTCAAGTATGTATTTATGCAAGAAAAATATCAAAACTTTGTGATTAGAGATTGGCTAACGGCAGACCGGGAGGCAGCCGCAGGGGTAATTAGGACGGTGCTAGAGGAATATGGTTTACCTTGGCAGCCTGAATTAGCAGATCGAGATGTCATGGAAGTGGAAGAGGCTTACCTGAATGTGGGAGGTGAGTTTTGGGTGGTGGAACAAGATGCGGTGCTGGTGGGGACGGCAGCCTATCAACCGATCTCTAGAGGCAAAAATGCGGTGGAAATTCGTAAAATGTATCTGTTGCCAGCAGTCAGGAATCAAGGTCTGGGTCGATATTTATTGCAAGAACTCGAAAAAGCGATCGCCATTAAGGATTATCAAGAAATTTGGCTAGAAACTGCAACCATCTTAAAAGAGGCAGTAAAATTATACGAGCGTAATGGCTATGAACCCGCCACAGGGGTGGAAACTGCTAGATGTGACCTAGTTTATCTTAAGCGGTTACACTACTAAGGGAATATTGGAATAAATCGTAGGCAGATTATGTTTTTACTCGCTGGAGACATTGGCGGAACAAAGACGATTTTACGTCTAGTGGAGGTGACGGAGGTTACTCTCACCGAAAAGACATTTAAAACTGTTAGAGAAACCCAATATACTAGTGCGAGTTTCCCAGACTTAGTGCCGATGGTGCGGGAGTTTCTGGCGCAGGATACCTATATTAAGCCACAATCTGCTTGTTTTGCGATCGCGGGGCCAGTAGTCAACAACACCTGTAATTTAACTAATCTCAATTGGGTGCTGGATACTCAACGATTAGAACTGGAGTTGGAGATTCCTAAAATTAATTTACTCAATGACTTTGCTGCCAATAGCTTTGGTATTTTAGGCTTAAAGGATTTTGATGTCCATACTTTACAGGAAGGTGCCGCCAGAGAAAATTCCCCCATCGCCGTTATTGGTGCAGGAACAGGTTTGGGGGAAGCATTTTTAGTTCCCCAAGGCAAAAAATATCAGATCTTTGCCAGTGAAGGGGGACATACGGATTTTGCGCCCCGTAATGACTTAGAGATGGAATTACTCAAATATTTACAGCAAAAGTTGCAGATTGAACATGTCTCAGTGGAAAGAGTCGTGTCAGGGCAAGGCATTATCTCTATCTATCAGTTTTTGCGAGATGGTAATTATGAAGCGGAATCCCCCGCCATCGCTGAAAAAATCAAAATGTGGGAACAGGAATCTAAAAAAACCATCGACCCTGCCGCCATCATTTCCCAAGCAGCTTTCAAACAAAGCGATCGCCTCAGTGAAAAAACGATGGATGTCTTTATCAGAGCCTACGGTGCCGAGACAGGAAATTTAGCCCTAAAATTACTTTCCTACGGTGGAATTTATATCGCTGGGGGCATAGCTGCCAAAATTTTACCCCTGATGCAGGACGGTAGATTTCTCGAAACCTTTCAAGATAAAGGACGAGTTGGCACCTTAATCGAAAAAATTCCCGTACACATCGTCCTCAGTCCCCAGGTAGGTTTAGTTGGTTCTGTGTTGTATGCATTGCAGCATCAAGATTGATTCATAAAAGCTAGAAGCTAGAAGCTAGAAGCTGTTAACCACAATTCAATTGACCTTGAAAAACCCGCTGATTATTCTCCGTAGGATAAGGAGTTAAAACAATCTTGCCCGATGGGGTTCTGATGACTCCTCTGGCGGGCATAATCTCTCCCGATGCGGTCTGGAGGGGTTGAAATGATGATTCATTAGCAACCTGACCATCTACTACTACTAAACTTTCGGAATTTAAAGGGGCGATCGCTTCTGGCGGAACACCCCCTTTACCGTTCACCACCAAACTACCGTTAGCTGTACCCGAAGCATCACTTCGACAAACTTCAGTCTCTGTTCTTGACACTTCCACAATATTTTCAGGCGCATCCAGAATTCCTTGGGTAATATCGGTATCGGGAGTATCGATAATCACCTCTCCGTCTACCCCACCAGTGGCATCAAGATCATTTGTCTGATTATTTTGTGGGCGAACTTCTATGCCAAAAACACTTTCCGCATTAATCCGAATATTGCCCCCTGTGCCCTGTTCTCCCGCACTAGCCACAATATCGTTATTGCCATCGGAACTAGCCACAATAAAATCAGTATCAAGATTGATATTCCCTCCATCAGCTTCTTGTGTAGCGGCAGCAGAAATTAGGCTGTCGTCATTAAGACGAATACTATCGTCAACCTGCAAGTCAATATTCCCTCCCGTCCCGGCAACGGTGGCAGCGGAAATTTCACCCCCGTCACTTACCTCCAGGCTTTGGCTATTCAGCTTAATATTTCCAGCATCGCCGTTACTCTCCCCAGTGACTAACAAACTACTGTTAACCCTCTCGCTATTAATATCACCACTGCCCGTAACTTCCACAGATTCCTTGGCATTAATATTAATCGTTCCTCCTGCACCCCGTTGCGTATCGAGAGGATTTGCTCCAATAAACGAAGCTGCACGAATTTCACTACCATCCCGCACAATCAAGCGATTGACATCCAGATTGACATCCGCGCCATCCCCCAAACTGAAAGTATCGGCAGAAATAGCTGCCCCATCCTCGATAATCAAATCGCCTGTAGCCAAGTTAAGCGTTCCGCCATTACCAGTAGTCGGGATAACTTTGCCTGATTCATCTTCAAAAGATGGTTCTGCTGAAACTGTAATCCCGCTAATCCCTCCGCCTCTAAACTTTGCGTTAGGGTCAAATCCATTCAAGAGAATAGATTCAGTTGCATTAATTGTTAAATTACCTCCATTTCCTTGATTTCGAGCTTCTGTGGAAATTTGCGCTCCTTCGGAAATAGTTAGGGTTGAAGTCTTGAGACTAAGATCACCACCATTACCAGTTGCGGTAGAAACATCTCGCACACTAGCAGTTAATGCACTTGGGTTAAGTTGAGTGCTGGTGTTTTTTGTGACTGTGCCCTTAAGCTCAATAGATTCAGTGGCATTAACTTGTAGGTTGCCACCATCCCCAGAGCCAAGGGTATCTGTATTGATTTGTCCACCATCTTCCAGCTTTAAGGTAGTAGTTTCAATTGCAATGTTACCTCCATCACCCAGTGAATCTACATCAGTTTGAGCAAATATTCCAGACTGAATAAAGTTGTCAATAGCAAAGACAAATGGTTCACCGATAGATATCTCATCAGCAGCCACTTCAATATCTGCTCCCCGACCACTGCCCAAGGTTCTCGCAGTAATTTGTCCGCCCTTATCCAAAGTTAATTTGTTAGTAGTTATAGTTAAAGTGCTGTTTGCTCCCGTCGCACTATCCTCAACATTATTAAAAATAGACGATTCAAACTCCCCTCCATCAACATCAGCCGCATTACCCGATATCTTTAGAGAGTCCGTCGCAATAACTCTAAGATTACCTGCTTTACCTTTAAAAGTATTAATAGCAATTTCGCTACCTTCAATCAAACTAACGTTGCGCGCTTGAATTTTGATATCCCCTGTATCCGCTCCTCTACTTTCCACAAAAGTTGATGATCCAGTTAGGTTGAGATCCTGAAAATTCTCTACCCCCTCGTAACCAACATCCCAACCCTGGGCAATTTTTGTCAGACTAACCGTACTATTTTCCCCCACACTGCCAAACTCGATTCGTCCTCCTTCAGTAGACATAATGCCATCTTTCAAGGCAATATCGCCGCCAATTAAAGCCAGCGTTTTGTCTTTTGATACACTCAAGCCCACTAGATTTTCTTCATCAAACAGAGAGGAATTAGTAATTGGTTGAGGTGCATCCCGAAAACCCAGACCAATGGGGGCATTAATCGTCAAAGTTGGTTGAACATCGGTATCTGCGGCGCTATATTCAACCCCATCAGGAAACAGTAAATTATCTGCCGTTGAACCAATAAAAGAACCACCAACATTAAGAGAGGCATTTTCCCCAAAGATAATTCCTGCGGGGTTGATCAGAAATAAATTCGCTGAACCATTAGCACTAATACGACCATTGATCACCGATTCTGCCCCTCCCGTTACCCGCGAGAGAATATTTTCAATGGTGTCGGCATTGTTGAACTGTGCTTCTCTATTAGTAGGAACAGAAAATTCTTGGAAGCTATGGAAGAGATTATTTCCCCTTGTAGTTCCCCCTTCTATCTCAATCGTTTCCCCCTGGGGAGTCACCACTGTATTGTCTGGAAGAGTATCGTCTGGGGTAACTTGTGCTTGAGCGGCAAGGGGTAACAGGCTGCTAGATAGGACAATAGTTATCTGGAGCAATTGGCTTAGTTGGTGGTTCATTTTTGTGAAAGAAGAGATAGAGAGGTAGGAAAATCTTGGATCATTTTTGATCGCTTTTTCAAGGCAATAATTAGTTGAGAGATGCAAAAAAAAGATTATGTCTGCCTCTCAAGTCGCTCAGCAATTCACAGCTTAATTATCGCTTGACGAGTTACACCAAGCCTTTTTGATTCACGATCAAGTGCTTCAATCATCCATGCTGGAAAATCAACATTCACCCTTTTTGGTTCATAGTTTGGATTGTGCGCCTTCGATAAATCTAAATATTCGATGACATCTTCGTCTTGGTTAAATCTATCGTCAAATTCTTTTGCCTTCACAGAAACTCACCTCATTTTTTCGCCCTCGTCATCTGGAGCAAAATCAGTGTCATAACAACTTTGACAAACTTCATCTTGAAAATATTCTGCTGTTTGTTGGCAGTAATAACAAATACCCAATTGTTCACCAATTCCTTCTAAGATTTCTCCAGAATTGCAATCATAAGAATCAGCAATCTTAAGGAGATTAAGAACAAAAATCTGAGTTTTTTCCTTTCCAACAGTGGTGAAGATAGATTTAAGCTCTGGCATCTGTAAAATGTCATTGAGCATATAGCTACCTTGATGATTAGACATATATTTTTCAAAGAATGCTGTCATTCAGTTTGCCATAGATATACCCACCATTTTCGTCTATCAGGTGCGTCATGTTGATTGGCTCAGTTAATGTAGGGTGGGCATTTGCCCACCCTACGGGACTAAATCGCTGTAAAGAAACTTGCCCCTAACTGAGAGGGGGTTGCACCTGAGACAGAACCTATATCTTGACCTTGATAGCTAATGATAGCTGCGCCGTTACCCTGGGTAATGGTCAGGTCGTCAAAAGTAATGCCATCACTCAAACCGATCAAATCTTGACCGTAGTTAAAGTCGCGAATGACATCAGCCCCGCCCAAAGTATTGAGGGCAAAAATATCAGCGCCACCATCGCCGACTAATACATCTTGACCAGCGCCACCGTTGAGAATGTCGTTGTCATTTCCTCCATTTATCAGGTCATCCCCTGCACCACCGAGGAGCAGATCATCCTCTGAACCACCATCAATGGTGTCATTACCTTCACCACCATCGATATTGTCGGCTCCAGCGCCACCAGTTAAGGTATCATTACCCCCACCGCTACGCAGGGTGTCGTTGCCATTGCCCCCATCGAGATTATCCGAACCACTTCCTGTTTCTAAAACATCGTTTCCGTCTTGTCCACGGAGGATATTATTGCCTTCTCCTCCATTGAGAGTATTGTCACCATTGTCACCAGTGAGGACATCATCTCCGTTTAAGATAGGGTCAGTCGGGTCAGGATTAATTGGGGTAAACGTTGTATTTCTGCTACTCCCTAACCCCGCAGAGAATGGATTTCCATTCCCATCTTTCCCAATAACAGTAATACTATCAACAGATCCAAACAAACCTTTAGAAATAATGTATTCTATACTGCTAGTAGCTTGAGCTGCCTCAACATTTACAGTTGTAACTGAACCATCTTGAGCCTGCACTTCTGCTTGAATACCCTCTTGAGATGAATCATCATCACCGAGAGAGAAATTTATTGCAACGGTTCCCGATTGAGAATTGTTTGAACCGTCAATGTACTGATATGTCGTTGGAGCAATCTGATAATTGATACCATTTTGACTTGAACTAGCTGTTAGACTAGTAGTCTGGCTGGCAAATGTAATTTTTCGGCTGGGATTGTCTACAAAAAAATCGAATCTTGGATCTCTAGTTGTGACAGACTCATCTCCACTAAAGGAACCCTCGAAATTCTCAATTGCCCCTGAAAAAGTAGTTGGTGTTCCATCATCTTTTAAAGTGAACAGATCGAACTCGTAGTTCAAACCATAATTACTCGAACCCGTTCCTTTTCCAGATCCGCCGCCACCTTTTCCCATTTTTCTTGCTCCAAATAACTAAAGTTTCAACTTGTAATCGTATTTTATATTACAAACTCTACATTACTACAAACTTGTGACCAAGAAATGTTGCATTATGTAATATTTAGATGTAATAAATATTACCAAGCAAGTTATTGTAGGCAAAGAGCATAGTTATTTCTTTCATGCACTCATGACTTGTTATTTTAGATATGCCACCGTTTTCATCCATGATGTGGTTTATGTTGATTTATTTGGTGGGCAATCAATTAATTTGTATGATGTGTTTTGTTTCTATTTTTTGCTCCCTACCCTACAGGATTAACTACAAGATTTTTCTGCTGGAGAAAGTCACACCAATTAAGACAATTATCAAGAGACTTGCCCTTAATTACGTAAAGCGATCGCCTCATTTAACTTAAAAATGTTGAAGGGAAATGCGATCGCCAGTTTTTAGAAACTCAATCTAACTTTAAAGATAACTAAATTGCTATTTAGAAGTAGTTTGATGGATAGGGATTATCTGTTAAATTCTCTACAGCTTGCAAAATTTTGGGAATGATCTGCTTGTCTAACTTTTTTAGTTCTTTTTTTGCTGATCGTTTCCACTCTATTCTAAATAAGCTCATCTTGTTTTAACTCAGACAATAGATCTGCATGACTAGTAGTTGGTTCATCTAGCCTTTTTGCTACAATCGCTAAATCTTCTATGTCCTCAAGTAATTCTTCAAATTGAGCAATAGATATAATAACTGCCGTTTTTCCCCCACTTCATTAGTTATGTAGTTTAAAAGTAAATCCTTGATATTAATCATGCTCGTTATTATTAGGTTATGGAATTAATTATAAATGATGTTTTTTTGAGTTAGATAATCATAAAACTAATAGCTAATAAATGATTTTTCAAGCGATCGCTAGTTTTTGCTTGAAGAAAAGCTTAGTATTACATTCCATCAGCTCAACCATAAATTCGATACTCTCGATAATGCGATCGCCTAACAAGCAAAGTTTTTATCCATGACTTGACTGTTTGCGTTTCTTCTTATTTACTCTGCTTTGATCTTGAAAAAGTCTATACTAAAAATATACATTTATTCAAAAATCATGATGGAAACAGCCAAACTATTTCAAAATGGTCAAAGTCAAGCCATTAGGTTGCCAAAAAAATATCGTTTTCTGGGAGATAAAGTCATAATCAAGCGGGTGGGCAAAGCGGTGGTGCTTTTACCGTATCAAGATTCTTGGCAGACGCTGTTTGATAGCCTAGAGCAATTTTCTGACGATTTTATGGAAGGCGATTTTGATCGCGAAGCTAGCCAAGGGTATCGCCAGCAGCCAGAATCACAAGCAAGAGAAAGTGCCTTTGAGTGAAATTAATTGAGAAATCTTAAATGAAATTTTTACTCGACACAAATATCTGTATCTATATCATCAAGCAAAAGCCTGTAAAAGTATTGCAAAAATTTAATGCTTATCAAATAGGCGATATTGGTATTTCTTCTATTACTGTTGCTGAATTGGAATTTGGCGTTCAAAAAAGTCAATTTCCTACTAAAAATCAACAAGCATTAGCAGAATTTTTATTACCTTTACAGATCGCAGATTTTGATAATGCTGCTGCTGTTATTTATGGCAAGATTAGAGCAACATTAGAAAAAAAAGGAACTCCCATCGGTTCATTGCATTAGATTTAAAGCTGGATAATTGGGTTTGAAATGTATTGCATCATTTTTCAGCTAAACTTTTAATAATTTTAATAAGGAGTAAAAACATCTTCGTAAATATCTGCCATTGTCAAAGTCAATCCGACTGAATCTAACTGTAAAAGCTCATTTTTACCAAGAATTTCTACTGCCCAATTACCATTACTATCTTGGCGATAATTTTCCACTCGCATCTCATCTTGAGCAACCAAAACATATTCTTGTAAACTTTCCAAAGATTGGTAATTAATTCGTTTCTCCCTCTTATCAGTAGTTTCAGTGAAATTAGAGAGAACTTCTACAATTAAATTAGGATTAGTTTTAAAGTATTTTTCACGATCATCGCGATCGCAAGTGACCAAAAGATCGGGATAATAAAATATATCTCCTTGCTGCAACTTAATTTTAACTTTCATA
>JBJOPG010000161.1:0-10119 GCA_046050865.1 Cyanobacteriota bacterium | reverse complement strand
TTCATGAAAAATGTCTCAAAAGCTAATAGCTGAGAGCTAAAAGCTAAAAGCTTAAAACCGATTGACAAACAACGTAGTCTCTTAACTTGTCACCAATGGTTAATGGGTTCTATAAAAAATTTTTTCCAATTCATAAATTTTAAGCTTACTCATGCAAGGTTAAAATTAATAGTTCCCAAAAAAGTAGGTAAAGCCAACAAACGCAATATTCACTATTGTCTTAATGGTCAGTGCGATCTCGCTTTCGTAGGGTGGGCGACGCGAAGCTAGTACTTTAGTGGAAAAAATAATCAAGTCATCCATTCGGAAACAACCAACCTTGAATAACCGCTTTCACAATCTTGAGATATTTGTTGTCCAGGATAAGTTCGTCAATGGCTGTATTACTTCCTTCTTTTAGTGCAGCAATTACTCGTTGTTTTAGATCAGGTTTTATCGCAATATCAACATAAGTTATTTTGTCAATTTCAGTTGCAGTTGGATTTGTTTTTTCAAGCTGTTTCAGGAGTTCTTGAATTTCAGTAACAGCTTCTATGAGAGTTTTTTCATTACTAGTATTCTGATTAAAGGAATTTTCTATTTCAGAATGATTGACAACCGTAGAATTATTAAGATTCTCAAATTTATCCCCCATAACTATATCCTGAACGAAAACTTGAATTGTTTTAGCTGAGAAATGTTGTGTATCTTGTTGAGGGTATTTGATTGAAGCTTCAAATTCTTGGACAGCAGAATGTGTAATTGTAGTTGCACCATTAAGCGTCATTACCTCCAGCAAGTTCTCGTTTAGCAAGTAATTGAATGCTGATTCTGCTTCTTCATGAGGCATACTTTCCTGCTCAACGAGATGTTTGATCACATCTGTTTTTTTTATAGTTGAATTTCTTTGGTCTCCAATTGTGTCATAAAAAAGTTTTAAAATTTGATATCGGTTACTTTCTTTTTTAACAAGCTTTTCTTGATCGTTCATTTACAACAAAATCTTAAATACATTGCCATCAGCCTAGACTGTTTATTAAACGGAATTGTTCCGTATAACTCCCTTTTGGTAAGTAATATACAAAATTTGTCGAACCTTGATCTTTACTGGCAGAATGGAGCGAACAAAATATATCAAAAATAAATTAAGAAATCAAACTTATGCTTGAAAACCCTGGTGCAACTATCCAAGAAGCGATCGCCAAATTACGACAGTTAGTGCAATCAGAAGTACGGCATAGTTGGCGGGATTTGGGCAATTTAGGAAATACTTTAGTACCAGCAGATCTAATTAAATCTCCCACAGCGACACTTAATGACAAAGGTTATGTAGTTTTTCCTTCAGGGCAAGAGGTTAAATGGTTAGGGCAGCAGATTATTATCCCCCAGACGCTACAGGGTTATCCCATCGAGGGGTTGAGTGTACGTTTAGTCTTAACTTGGTGGGCGACAGATGCGCAAATATTTATTAACGGTGAGTTGGTACAGCAAGGAGATTTATTTGATTCTTCAGCGCGGGTACTCATTACGGATCATGCGCAACCAGGAAAAGAATATCTAGTTACGATTCGCCTGGTTAGTCCGAATCATGATATCGGGGCGTTAATGCGATCGCATTTGATTTACGAACAAGTAAATACTGCCCAAAATATCGACCCTGGTTTAGTTGCGGATGAAATAACTGTCTTAAGCAAGTATCTGTCTCAATTTAAACCCGCAGATTTAGAGGTGTTAGCAGGGGAATTAAATCGGTTTAACTGGCAGAACTTAGAACAGGCAGATCAGTTTAACGAGGATTTGGCACAGTTGCGATCGCGTTTGTTACCTCTGGCACGGGATATTAAACAACGTCGTTTTAATTTACTTGGTCATGCTCATTTAGATATGGCTTGGTTATGGACTACTGAGGAAACCTACGAAGTGGCAGAACGAACTTTTTCCTCTGTCCTGAATTTACAGCAAAATTTTCCCGCTCTTACTTTTGGTCATACTAGTCCAGCTTTATATGAGTGGATTGAGCATCATCGCCCTGAGTTATTTAAGTCAATTCAAGTTGCTGTTAAGTCAAATAAGTGGGAAATATTAGGGGGGATGTGGGTTGAACCTGAAACTAATTTGGTATCAGGGGAGTCCCTAATTCGGCAATTTATCTACGGACAGCGATATTGTCAGGAAAAGTTTGGCGCGATCGCAAAAGTTGCTTGGCTGCCAGATAGCTTTGGTTTTACTTGGCAACTGCCTCAGATTATGCAACAGTGCGGGATTGAATATTTTGTCACAGGGAAATTGCACTGGAATGATACGGCTAAGTTCCCTCATGGCTGTTTTTGGTGGGAGTCTCCCGATGGGACGCAGTTGCTAACATTGATGTCTCCTCCCAATGTGACGGGGGTAATGGATACGAATCCGATTACCATGACTAACTATGGTGTGGATTGGGAAGTGCAGACAGGTTTACAAGAGATATTTTGGCTGCCAGGAGTGGGAGATCATGGAGGAGGGCCATCTAGGGATATGTTAGAGGTTGCTGCTAAATGGCAGAATTCGCCGTTTTTTCCTCGGATTGAGTTTGTTAGGGCGACTGATTATTTGAGGAGGATTGGGGGAGATTTCGCGCAAAGTCGCCAAGACGCAGAGGAAGATAAGATGAAGATGCAAGGGGATGCTAATGGATCTGAAAGGATGGAGGGGGATCAAGGTATTGCTCTGCATCAGTCTCCGATATGGCGAGATGAGCTATATCTGGAGTCTCACCGTGGCGGTGTTAGTGAGATTAAGGGAAATGGCGCGCCAAGACGCCAAGGCGCAAAGGGGGATAAGGAGAGGACGCAAGGGAATGCTGAGGGGGCAGTAGGTATGGAGGAGGTTCAAGGTATTGCTCTGCATCAGTTTCCGATATGGCGAGATGAGTTGTATTTGGAATTGCATCGTGGTTGTTATACGGTTCATGCTGACCAGAAGAGGTTTAATCGCCGTTGTGAAAGGTTACTCTATGAGGCGGAGTTGTGGTCAACTTTGGCTACTGTGCTGTGTGGCGACAGGTTTGATATTCGGCCAATAGCTTCCAAGGTAGAAAAAATTCTTGCACCAACTGATCTTTGTCTAGCTAGCTCTGAACAGTTGATCGAAATTGCCTGGAAGAAAGTTTTATTTAATCAGTTTCATGATATTTTGCCTGGGACATCGATCGCCGAAGTGTTTACCGAAGCTAATCGAGACTGGGAAATGGCGATCAGCCTAGGAGAAAGTCTTCTGCATCATGCTTTAGATACCATTGCCTCAAGTATCAAGTTACCCCAGCCGCCCGAAGCTGACGCTATACCGATAGTGGTGTTTAATTCTTTGAATTGGCAGCGATCGCAAATTGTAACCCTAGAAGATCCTAGGTTTAGTAATCCAAATCTGGTTTTTTGGCTTTGGGATGATCAGGGTAATAAGATTGATGCTCATAGTTATTCATCAGGGAAATTAAGCTTTCTGGCGCAAGATATTCCAGGGATAGGCTATAGTCTGTATTGGTTGTGTCAGGCATCAGGTGAAAAATCACAGGGTAAATTACAGAGTAAATTTAGTAATAATTACCAGCTAGAAAATAATTATCTCAAAGTTATTGTTAATCCTGATACCGGGGATTTAGATAGTATTTTTGATAAGTATAATGAGCGAGAAATATTGCGATCGCCTGGGAATAAACTCCAAGCTTTTACCGACCAAGGACAATATTGGGATGCTTGGAATATCGATCCAGAATACGCCCAAAAGCAATTACCTGATACTCAACTAAAATCAATTGAGTGGTTAGAAGATAGTGAATTACGCCAGGTGATTCGAGTCGTTAAACAATTTAATTGTTCAGAATTTATCCAAGACTATATTTTAACCAGTCAGGCAAATCTTTTAACCATAAAAAATACTGTAGATTGGCAAGAAACCCACGTCATGGTTAAAGTGGCGTTTCCTTTGAACTTCACCAGTGATCATATTACTTGTGAAATTCCCTGCGGCACAATTCAACGCACTACCAAGCCGCAAACACCAGCGGAGCAAGCTCAATGGGAAGTACCAGCATTAAACTGGGCAGATTTAACCGATCATGATGCTATGTACGGAGTTAGTCTAATAAATGATTGCAAGTATGGTTATGATGCTCAACCAGAACAATTACGCCTAACTTTATTACGGGCTGCTACTTGGCCTGATCCCCAAAGCGATCGCGGCATACACCATTTTTCTTATGGCATCTATCCCCATCAATTTAGCTGGCGAGAGGCTAACACTGTACAAAAAGGTTATGAATTTAATACAGCCTTGCACCCATTAGTTCTTGATCCATCTCACTCACAGCAGCTAAATAATCAGCAATTACCTTTCAGGAGTGAACTATTAAACCTCTCTGCTGACAACTTAATCTTAATGGCATTGCAACTATCTGATAATCAAAACTTAAGGATGCGTTGCTACGAAGCAGAGGGAGCAGAAGCCAGAATTGCTTTCAAAAGTGACTGGAATATCGAGTTGGATGCTCCCCTTAACTGTTTAGGACAAAAACAGCCTCCACAAATTGCCTCAGAACAACCCCAAATCATCAAACCTCATAAAATCATGACTTATAACCTCAAGCGCTTCTAATTGACAAATCACAGTTTTAATAGAACTGTGGGATAGAAAGAGAAAATACGGATAAATGTTCCGTAATCTTACTGAAATTGTTTTAAAATTTAGTGTGTTATCGTAAGCGGTTAGCAGGGACTCCGTTAATTCACGGCAGAGTTATCCCTGAATATAAATAACAGATAGTTTTAGCAAAAGCTTCATGGAAGTCATTCAAACCGAGATCCCCGATGTTTTTATTATTGAACCAAAAGTTTTCGGTGATGAGCGTGGTTTTTTTCTGGAAAGCTTTAATGAAAAAACCTTTAGCGAAAAAACTGGTGTGATCACTAGTTTTGTCCAGGATAATCATTCCCGTTCTGCCCAAAATGTTTTGCGGGGGTTGCATTATCAAATCCAAAATCCCCAAGGAAAACTAGTGCGAGTGACGACTGGTTCAGTGTACGATGTGGCGCTAGATATTCGTAAAAGTTCACCAACTTTTGGACAATGGACGGGATGCCTTTTGAGTGACAGTAATCACAGGCAATTTTGGGTTCCTCCTGGATTTGCCCATGGATTTGTGGTTTTGTCAGAGGTGGCAGACTTTTTATACAAGACAACTAATTACTATTCTCCAGGGCATGAGCGTTGTATTTTGTGGAATGACCCTGCCTTAAACATTGACTGGAAATTCACGGGAGAACCATTACTATCAGCAAAGGACAAAGCTGGTGTACCGCTCGAAAAAGCCGAGGTGTTTGCATGACTAAAATATTGTTAATTGGCATCACAGGACAGGTGGGACAAGAGTTACAACAAACTCTCCCTGCTATAGGTGAAGTGGTTGGTGTTGGTCGTCAATCCCTAGATTTAAGTCAACCTGAACAAATCCAGCAGAAAATTGCAGAGATACAACCTAATATAGTCGTTAATGCTGCTGCCTATACTGCCGTAGATAAGTCAGAAAGCGAATCTGACCTGGCTATGGCAATTAATGCCAATGCTCCTAAAGCGATCGCCCTTGCCGCTCAAGATATAGGTGCGAAGGTACTGCATATTTCTACCGACTATGTATTTAACGGACAAAATCACACTCCTTATCTAGAGAGTGACCCTACCGATCCTTTGGGAGTATACGGTAAGTCTAAATTGCTGGGAGAAATTGCGGTGCGGGATCATTGCGATCGCCATCTAATTTTGCGTACTGCTTGGGTATATGGTTCTAGAGGACACGCTAACTTTGTCAAAACCATGCTGCGATTAGGGGCAGAGCGAACTGAACTAAAAGTCGTCGCCGATCAAATTGGGAGTCCCAGTTGGTCTTATGATATAGCCTTGGCAATTACTCAGTTAATCAGCAAATCGGCTGCTGACGAGAGTATTAACGGCACATATCACTTTACGAATAGTGGCGTAGCTAGCTGGTATGACTTGGCAGTAGCCACCTTCTCTGAGGCTAAACAACTAGGTTTTCCCCTAAAGGTTGAACAAGTTTTTCCCATCACTACCGCCGAGTTTCCCACTCCGACCCAACGCCCCGCCTATTCCGTCTTATCCAAAGGCAAAATTACTCAGGCATTGGGAAACCATCCTCCCTACTGGCGAGATTCCTTAATTAAGATGTTAACCGAATGGAAAACTTTAGCTAAAAGCTAAAAGCTAAAAGCTAGAAGCTAAAAAAAGTCTCAACCTAAACGAAGCTAGTCAATTAAAAACAACAATGAAAGCAATCATCCTCTCTGGTGGTAAAGGTACGAGATTAAGACCCCTGACTTATACAGGAGCAAAGCAGTTAGTTCCCGTCGCCAATAAGCCGATCCTTTGGTATGGCATTGAATCCATCGTTGCCGCAGGTATTACCGAAATTGGTATTATTATTAGTCCCGAAACAGGAGGAGAAGTCCAGGCGAAAACAGGTAATGGCGATCGCTTTGGGGCAGAAATTACTTATATCCGTCAAGATGAACCTCTAGGACTGGCTCATGCGGTTAAAATGGCGCAACCTTTTTTAGGGGATACTCCCTTTGTGATGTATTTAGGAGATAACCTGGTTCAAAGCGAACTAGATCTGTTTATAGACAAGTTTAAAGCTCAACATTTAGATGCTCTGACCTTACTGTGTGAAGTAGAAAATCCCAGCGCTTTTGGGGTAGCACGGGTAGACGAGACAGGAAAAGTTTTAGAGTTAATTGAAAAACCCCAGAATCCTCCATCTAATTTAGCGTTGGTGGGAGTATACTTGTTTTCCCCTAAGATTCATCAGGCGATCGCCAATATTCAACCCTCTCCTAGGGGTGAATTGGAAATTACCGATGCCATCCAATATTTAATCGATCAAAAAGAGGCAGTAGCTTCCCATCGATTACAAGGATGGTGGCTGGATACAGGAAAAAAAGACGACTTGCTGGCGGCGAACCAAATTATTTTGGATACTTGTCTGGAATCTATCAATGAAGGGGCGATCGATGACCAGAGTAAAGTTAGTGGTCGAGTTCATGTGGGGATGAATTCTCAAATTACGAACTCAATGATTCGTGGCCCCGTCACCATTGGCAAGAACTGTAAGATTCAAAATTGCTTTATCGGCCCCTACAGTAGCATTGCCGACAATACTACCCTGATTGATATTGATATTGAGCATAGTGTAGTGCTTCAAGGTGCAACCCTAGAAGGCATTAGTTCGCGGATTGTCGATAGTTTAATTGGCGAAAGAGCGCACCTCAAGGCGGCACCGAAACGTCCCAAAGCACTGCGGTTTATGATTGGTGACGACTCACAGATAGAATTAACTTAGTTAACTGATTATGTACTGATTGATTTATGAAGATTGGGAAAGGGGAAAAGGGAAAAGAGTTCTGTTTTCATAGCTTACTGAAACTACTTCTCCTTACCCATGAGGAAAAACTAAAAACTAAGAACTAATTACTAATTACTAAATATGCAATCAGATAATAGTAGAACACCCCGTCGAGTTTTGATTACAGGGGGAGCAGGGTTTATTGGCTCCAATTTTGTCCACCACTGGAGCAAGAATTATCCAGGCGATCGCATTGTCGTCTTGGATGCTCTAACCTATGCCGGCAATAGAAAAACTCTAGCTAGTTTAGAAGATCAGCCCCAGTTTAGGTTTGTTCAGGGGGATATTTGCGATCGCACTTTGATCGATAACCTCTTAGCGACGGAAGATATTGATACCGTGGCTCACTTTGCAGCAGAGTCCCATGTTGACCGTTCGATTTTGGGGCCTGGGGCATTTGTTCAGACTAATGTAGTGGGAACTTTTACCCTCTTAGAAGCCTTTCGTCAACGCTGGAATCAAAGAGAACAACCTAAAAAGGATCGCTTTCTTCACGTTTCCACCGATGAAGTGTATGGCAGCCTAGAAGCCGACGATCCAGCTTTTACAGAAACTACTCCCTATACTCCCAACAGTCCCTATTCCGCTTCCAAAGCGGGGAGCGATCATCTAGCGCGGGCATATTTCCATACTTATGGGATGCCCACCATGATTACCAACTGTTCCAACAATTATGGCCCGTTTCATTTTCCTGAAAAGCTAATTCCCCTGATTTGCATTAATATTTTGTTGGGTAAATCCCTGCCTGTATATGGTGATGGGCAGAACATTCGGGATTGGCTCTATGTGGAAGATCACTGTCGAGCTTTAGATGTGGTGATTAATCGTGGTGTGCCAGGGGAAACCTATAACGTGGGGGGCAATAACGAGGTTAAAAACCTCGATCTAGTGGAACAGCTCTGTGCATTGATGGATGAGCTGGCGCCGAATTTACCAGTACGCCCCTCCAGCAAACTGATTACCTTTGTCAAAGATCGTGCCGGACATGATCGCCGTTATGCGATCGACGCTAGTAAAATTAAACGGGAACTAGGCTGGAGTCCACAAGAAACTGTCGAAGGGGGTTTGAGAAGCACGGTGGAATGGTATCTAGCCAACGAAAGCTGGTGGCAGCCATTACTGAGTGAAGAGTATAAAAATTACTATGACAAAGTGTATGCATAGATAGCTGTAAGCTTTAGGTTATAAGCTCTAAGTAGCATTTCTGGCGTTGTCGGATCGATTTACGATTCGACTATTTTCGCTATGGAAGCAAATCAACTCTAAAAAACGAAGAGCTAATAGATACGTATAGATTACGGCGCGTTTTTGGCAAGAACACTCTTACCAAAAAGCCGCCTTACTTTTCGGCTTTATACTTCAAATCAGCAACACCAAATTATCTTATCGGCGATCGCTGACATATCAAGTCGGTGCATCGTCAGTAATCTATTTTGTCGGCGAGGTCTGGTAGTAGTACGGCGGATATTATTCGAATGGTGCTGGATAATGTGAAGTGCGGATGTTGAGGAGTAATTAGAACGAACAAACGTACAATTAAAAAGGAAGCTCTCCAATGACCAAATAGTAGAACTTCCCCATTCAAAATCTAACTGAATTATAGCAATGAGCGTACAAATAGAATCAGACCTCAAGGAAATCCTGACTCGATTCGAGCAGAGATTTGACAAACTCGATCAAAAACTAGACAAACTCAGTGACAATGCTACTGATATAAATCTGAGACTAACTAAGGTAGAAACCAAGCTTGATGCAGCTACCGAAGATATTAAGGAAATCAAATCGACACAAAATACTTTAAGTAGCGATGTTTCAGACCTCAAGGGGGTCAAGTCTCTGATTATTCCGATAGTGGTGGCAGTAACGACCAGTATATTGACCTTGGTTATTAGGACTATACCGATTAGTTAGTTTTAACCCAAGAGTGGCAAGCAGAGCCATGTCGATAGACGCGATCGCTTTAGTTTCCATGTGCGATTACGCTAGTCACGGACACTTACGAGATCGCCATCTGGATCTGTGGCGATCGCGGAAGAATTACGATTTTTAATCTTCAGCAGCAAAGAGTGAATGCGACAAGAAGCTAACGGCTAAGAGCTACCTTAACCGATCAATTGTCTTAACCCGAACTTAGGTTAAGTTACAACGATCAAAAGGTGGTCGATTATACGATTGAATGTTAACTTTTGCTGTTAGTTGCACCTAAATTAGGTTGTTCTTAATCGGATTTTTATTTTATTTTATTTTAAAAAATGCTCCAAGTAGATGAGGCTCAAGCTTGTTTGGCACAAGCGCAAAAGTATTGGCAATCTCAGCAATGGCAAGAAACGATTCAAACCTGCGCCCAAGCTCTGGCTTTAGATCAACAGTTACCCCAAGCTCATAAGCTGATGGGAGATGCGCTACAAAAGACTGGTAAGGCAAAAGAAGCGATCGGTTATTATCAAGAAGCAATTAAGCTCAATCCCGACTTTATTGAGGTTTATGCTAACTTAGGAACTCTCTATGTTCAGCAAAAACAGTATTCCCTGGGGATCAACTATTATCAACAAGCATTGAAAATAGACCCTAACTTTACTGGGGTTAAAAAACATTTGGCTCGGGCGAAATTATTATTACAATCTCATAGTGTGAGCATGGTACCTGCTGATGCTAATACTGCTCTGGATCACCATCTAGAACAGGGACGA
>JBJOPG010000160.1:0-10123 GCA_046050865.1 Cyanobacteriota bacterium | reverse complement strand
CCACCAGCAGATTCACCGCCTTCTCCACCAGCAGATTCACCGCCTTCTCCACCAGCAGATTCACCGCCTTCTCCACTAGCAGCTTCACCACCTTCACCGCTAGCAGCTTCGCCACCTTCACCACTAGCAGCTTCGCCACCTTGTGCTACTAGCAAGTGATTGGTACTAACTTGAGCTTCAATTATTTCGTCAGATTTATGACTACTGGAAGCTAAAGCCTCTGTCCCAATAGCAGTTACTAAACCCACAGCTAGAAATAATTCTATAGTTTTAATTCGAGTAGACATAACTTTATTGATAGTAATTCTTAATTATCTTGAATTAGTACTTTACTAGTATCAATAACTTAAGTCAATAACTTGAATTATCAGTAATTTTTATCGACAACTGAACCAAGTTATGCATATTAGGCAATGGAGTCCTGGCGAGGATGGAATATATAGGTGAACGCTATAAATTTCCGCATTAAACTCATAAATACTGATTATTGATTTTATCACGGCGAACTTGTTCAATTTAATCTACTGAGGCTGGATGAATACTATGAAAATGAAGGCTGTGAGAATGTTAATCTTCATCATGAAAAATTATCAACCAGGCGATCGCCTGCTGTTGCTATTAAAGTTGTTGTGGGGAAGCGATCGTTTAAATTCCAGTTCATGTAATAGTGGCACTACTTAGCTATAAATCAAAAGTATCTCCCATACAGTAAACCCCACTGAAGAAACTGGCGGCGAGTACTATTAGAAATTAGTCGATCAAAAGGAAGGAGAAGGAAAGATTAAATTTTTAATAAATAAATAAGAATTTTTTGCAGTAACTATATAATTCTAAAATCAAGAGATTCTCATATAGATTGCACTTAACCCATAAATTACTATTAGTACAGTGAAAAAGTTTAACAAGATAATATCCGCTCCCGATATTTATACTCAATGGCAAAAGTACTTTTATGCTTCGTTATTGTTGGGAACAATGACTATAGGCTCTGCTTGTAGTAATAATAATGTTGATCCAGCTCAGACTTCTTCCTCAGCAAATGAAATATCAGCTCCAGCCAACGAAACTGTCGTCTTAACTGATTTTGTTGATCGCTTGGTAATCCCAACCTATCAAGAATTAATTGCTAAATCAACTCAATTAGAGCAAGCTGTAGCAACCTTTGTCAAAACTCCCAACGAACAAAACTTAGAAGCTGCTCAATCAGCTTGGCAAGCTACCCGTACTCCTTGGGAACAAGGTGAGGCCTTTGCTTTTGGCCCTGCCGAGTCATTGGGTTACGATGCAAATCTAGATGATTGGCCAGTCAATCAGACTGATGTAACTGGTTTAATTAAAAGTCAAGAAAAGTTAGATCAAAATTATGTTGAGACCAAACTGCAAAGTACCCAGAAGGGTTTCCACACCATTGAGTACTTTTTGTTTGGAGAAAATAATAATCGTCAAGCGAACGAACTATCTAAGCGAGAATTAGAATTATTACAATTATTGACAACTGATTTCCACAAGACAGCAGAAGCACTAAAAGAAAGTTGGGTTGTGGGGGTTGATGGTCAGCCAGCTTTTCGTGAAGTGTTTACTACCGCAGGTAATAGTAGTAATACTACCTATCCCACAGTTGAAGCTGCTTTAACAGAAATTGTTAGTGGTATTGTCGGCTGTGTCGAAGAAGTCGGAGAAGTAAAAATCGGCAAGCCAATTGAAACTAAGCAAGATTTGGATTTTGAAAGCCGTTTTAGTCATAACTCTCTTACTGATTTTAAAAACAACCTGATTAGCGCTCGCAATGCCTATATGGGTGAAGTAAAGGATACCGAAGGCCAAGGTGTTAGTGATTTAGTTGCGAAGAAAGATCCAGCTTTGGATCGAGAAATTAGAACGCAACTGGACACAGCTTTAAAAGCTTTAGACACAGTACCCGCTCCCGTCGAAACTAAACTTAGCGATGCGGCTGCTTTAGAGAAACTTAAAACCGCTCAAAGCGAATTATTGACAACTTACCAGACTATTCAAGAGAAAGTGATACCTTTGTTTGCTGAAAGTACAGGAAGTTGATTATTTTTGTCTGAATCGTTTAATTTTTTCTTATCACTGTAAATATGACTACATCTTCTTTCCGCTTGCCCAGCAAACATCTTCTTTACGTCGCCTTATTTAGTTTGACAGCAATTCTCGGTATTCTTTTGTCCAATATACTAGGGTTCACTCCAGAATCTAATCCTCTAGCTGCGGGGGATTTAACCATTTTAAGTCGCAGTTCAGGTGCTTTTGGGGAAGTAGCAGAAAGTTTGACAGGGAAAGATTTAAAAAGACACCGCGAAGGTGATATTGCCTTTGACGCGGTCTTTGTCACCTCTCCAGCCAAAGTTCATGGTGGGTTGGGGCCTCTGTTTAATAATGTTTCCTGTGCTGCTTGTCATCTTAAAGATGGTCGGGGTTTACCAGAACAAGGACAATTATTGGTTAGAGTTAGCAATCCAGAAAAAACATCTAATCTAGAGGTGTCTGGGAGACAATATAGTCTTGAGGCAACTATTGGCTCTGAAAATACGCCACCTGTCCCTGGTATGGGCAACCAAATTCAAGATCAAGCAGTTTTTGCTAATAACCCCGAAGCGACAGTAGCAATTAACTGGTCAGAAAAAACAGGTCAATATAAAGATGGAACAACGTATAAATTGCGATCGCCACAACCTCAAATAACGCTCGTTAATGGACAATCATTGCCAGCTAATGTCTTAACTTCGCTACGCATACCACCCCCAGTTTTTGGTTTAGGCTTACTCGAAGCTATCCCCGAAAAAACAATTAGAAATTTAGCCGATCCTGGAGATAGCAATGAAGATGGTATTTCTGGTCGTCCTAACGAAGTTTGGGATGGAGTTAAGCAACAAGAGACTTTAGGACGTTTTGGTTTAAAAGCCAATAATCCCAACTTATTACAACAAAGCGCAGGTGCTTATGTAAATGATATGGGGGTAACTAATCCTTTATTTCCTGCTGCTGATGGTTCGATGGACATTGACGAAAAAACTTTGAAAGATAACGTGTTTTACGTCCAAACTTTGGGTGCTCCTGCTCGCACTTTAGTGAATCGTCCTGAAGTTCAAAAGGGAGAAAAACTATTTACGCAAGCAAACTGTAATGCTTGTCATATTTCTGAACTCAAAACAGGAGATCATGAAGTTAAAGTTTTAGCTAACCAAACAATTCATCCTTACACAGACTTGTTGTTACACGATATGGGCAATGAATTAGCTGATGGTCGTCCAGATTTTCAGGCAAATGGTCAAGAATGGCGGACATCGCCTCTGTGGGGATTGGGCTTGACTCAGACTGTACTACCCAATGCTGGCTATCTCCATGACGGTCGCGCTCGTACTGTCGAAGAAGCAATTCTCTGGCATGATGGAGAAGCAAAAAACGCCAAAGAAACATTTCAGAATTTATCAACAAGCGATCGTACGGCGATGATTCAGTTCTTGCAATCTCTTTAAATGTACTCAACTGTAGTAATAGAGATCTAAAGATTTAAGTATATTTGCGATTAGACTAATCAGCTTATAGGGAGTAGATTAGAGTCGACTTAGATAATGCTTTACTAGTTTTTTCGGAGCGAAATATTACAGTGGGTTTTTTTAATCGTTTTAAACTTTCGCGGGACATGGGTATCGATCTCGGCACTGCGAATACTTTGGTATATATATCCAGCAAAGGAATTGTTTTGGAAGAACCTTCTGTAGTCGCGATCGAACGCAAAACAGAAAATCCCAGAGCTTTTGGTAGAGAAGCAAAATTACTCTTGGGGCGTTCTCCCGAAAATATTCAAGCTTTGCGTCCCCTCAAAGATGGAGTAATTGCTGACTTTGACGCCACAGAAGCGATGATTCATGAATTTGTAAAGCGGGCTTTTGAGGGTAATCCTCTGGTTCATCCACGCATGGTAATTGGAATTCCTAGTGGTGTCACTAAACTAGAGCGTCGTGCAGTAATTGAAGCTGCTACTAATGCCGGAGCTAGGGAGGTAAACTTAATTGAAGAACCCATCGCTGCGGCAATTGGTGCGGGTTTACCCGTAGCGGAAGCCACAGGCAATATGATTGTGGATATTGGAGGGGGAACTACTGAGGTCGCGGTAATTAGCTCTCAGGGGACGGTAATTAGTGAGTCGATTCGCATTGCAGGAGATGAACTAACGGAGGCGATCGTCAATCAAATTAAGCGAGAGCACAAGTTAGCGATCGGTGAAAATACAGCGGAAATTATTAAAATTAAAATTGGTTCGGCTTATCCTGTGGATGAGAACGATCGCATGATCGAAGTCAGAGGTTTACACCTAATTACAGGTCTACCAAGTACTGTAGAAGTAACCGAATCAGAAATTCGCGAATGTCTGCAAGATTCCGTTAGAAGTATCATTGAGGCGATTAAACGGACTCTCGAACAAACTCCTCCAGATTTGGCAGCGGATATTATTGATCGTGGGATCATGTTGGCAGGCGGCGGAGCCTTGCTACGGGGAATTGATGTGTTAATCAGTCATGAAACAGGCATAGTGACGCATATTGCAGCCGATCCTTTAAAATGCGTGGTGTTGGGGACAGGAAAAGTTTTAGAAGACAAAACCTATGACCGCGTTTTTAGTGATACAGCTCTCTTGAGATAATCAGGCAAACTTGCCTGTGAATAATTTCTCAAACAATCTCCAAACACTGTCAGAAAATTAATCAGAAAATTAATTGGGATAACTATCGTATGACTCGCTGGTGGGACAGATATGGGTTTCGCACAATAATAATTATAGTCGCTCTAATTATTGCCCTAGGGATCAAACAAACTCAGGCTGCATTTCTCTCCGAAGCTTATTACTTTGTAGTTAGCCCATTTCAATCTCAAGCTCAGCTTACTTTGGAAGATCGGTTGACTAATGCCAGAATTTTAGAGTTAGAGCAAAACTTGGTGGAATCTGAGCAGCAAAATCGGCAGTTAAAGCAATTACTGGATTACTCTAAAACTCAATCAGATAAAACCATTGCAGCCCCTGTGATTAATCGTAGTCGCGATCGCTGGTGGAACCGAGTTACGCTGGGGAAAGGCAGTAAAGATGGGGTGAAACCTGGTTATGTGGTGATGGGTATCGGTGGTTTGGTGGGGCGAGTGACTCACGTTACAACCCATACCAGCAAGGTGCTATTAATTAGTGATAGCACTAGTCGGGTGGGGGCAATTATCAGTCGCAATCGTCAGTTTGGTTATGTTAAAGGCAAAGATACTTCCACAGTGGTGATGCACTTTTTTAATCAGGAAACGAGTATTAAGAGTGGGGATGAAATTTCAACCTCTCCCTTAAGTAAACTTTATCCTCCTGGTTTAGCGATCGGGAAGGTTAAATCGGTCAAGAAAAACCAAGGTGCCTCCGTTGAGGTGGAATTGAATGCCCCGATTGATATTTTAGAATGGGTAGTGATTCAGCCGTTTGGATCTAGGCTAGAGAATGGGAAGTAGGGGATTAGGGAATTAGGGAATTAGGGAATTAGGGAATTAGGGAATTAGGGAATTAGGGAATTAGGGAATTAGGGAATTAGGGAATTAGGGAATAATGCAGCGTCAAAAACAGAAACCAATTGATATTTTGCAGATTGTTAATTTACTGTTTATTGTTGCTTCGATCGCCATCTGCATTATGTTGATGTTGGCGCATATTCCAGGGATGGAGCTAGTGGAAGTGAATCCTAACTGGTTATTGATTTGGGTTGTGGCTTGGAGTTTGAATCGTTCTCCCTGGCAAGGAGCGATCGCGGGTTTGATTATTGGTTGCATCTATGACGGAATTACCCTGGGCAATCCTTCTCATATGCTCAGTTTTGTGGTGGTGGGAGTAGTCACCTCAAGCCTCAAGACACAAAAGTATCTAGGGGAAGATTTTATTTCTGTCGCTTTTGTGGTGTTTTTTATGACATTTTTATCCGAGGCTATCTTTGCCATACAATATTGCAGATTACACCTCATGAATATGACTGATTTGCTGCAAAAATATCAACAAGTCGCGACTATTTCCGCAATTATTACTAGCCTTTGGAGTCCTGCTTTTTATTATCCTATGAATCTTTGGCAGAAAAGAATGGGACTATGGAGAAGAAAATCAAGTTGAACTTGTTGGGTTTCGTGGACTCTACCTAACCTACAAGATCAGCGATCGCACTAACTTCAAAGAGCTAGATCTGCAATTCCCTCTTGCTCAAAAGTTTTGAGACGAGACAATCTCCATTTTTCATATCCCGCAGAGTGATTACGCTCGAAGCGCTTGGGGCGTAATCGCACTTTCTTCTTTCTGCGGAATGTCAGATAAGCACTTCAGCAATATATTTTCTAAATCTAATCCGCCCAATAAGGTTAATATTATAGCTTAGACGGTATAACTGCCCATCGGTGCCCGACACCGCAACGTCAACTTGTAGTCCAGCAAATATTTTGTTGATTGCAGCGTTTGTCTTAATATCTTTACTAACGTCAGAATGGTTAAGGCGCCAAAGATCGACAGCATAGCCATAATTTACGGCAGAATTACCATGATAGGTCGAGCCGATCGTCGCATGTGGCGCATATTGTTCAATCTGAAATACCGTTTCAGGCACCTCGCCACCATATGAAGGTGGAGGAACTGGAATATCATACTGCTGAATTACAAACCGCAGCGGTGAACCGACATCTGGCATAAAGAGTAGTGTTTCACGTAAAAACTGTCCACTAGTGCCTTTCAAATTAACATTAACCACCCCTGTCAAAACTATGTTCCACCTTTGATCGGCTATGGTACTTGGCTCTTCATTTCCTGCTAATCCAACTGGTGTAATAGTCCAATTTTGAGTGGCAAAATCTTTAATTTCAAGCACTTTGATACTCCCTGTATATCCTATGTTTTTGACTGCATAACTATACAATATATTATTGTGAGGAAATTTCTGGATCTTAGACCCTAGTGTAGTCAGACTCTAACCAATCTACAAGATTGGCGATCGCACTATTGCTTTGAGTCCCGACTATTTTCTTTGACTAAATTATGTAGTACATATTCATCTTTGTGAAATGGTCTAGATACCCAAGACTTGTATGTTGGATGATTGAACATTTTTTGTCGTGTTAAAGCTTTTGGGACTTTTCCCACCATACCATCCGAAACTATGTTTACTGTTGGTGTATGACCGTCCATCAGTAGGGTTGACACTTGAGTTACACCGCATGTAATACAGGTCGTCCAAACGAGATAGCCGTCTTTGGATGCAAAATAGTAATAGCCTACAGGGCTTGTGGTCGGAACTTGCTGAATATCATATTTCTCTTCAATTTCACGACCCAAAGCCACTTCTAATTCGGTGACAAATTCTTTTACGCTCCGTTCTTTAAAATATCCATCCTGGTTATTATCCAAGCGCTTATCATAATTAGTGCCGCCAGCCGAAAGGTAACTCATTTGTTGCTTTGTAGCAATTTTAACTAATACGATATCTTCACTACCTTCTACTGTCTTTTGGAGAGGGTAATGCCCCTTTAATTGGTAGTATCGATCTATCAGTTCCGTCCAATACTCCAAATGATCAAGTCGAATTAGATCGGCATCCTCTTGGAATTGCATCATTGAATTTGCAGAGCAGCCAAAAATAATTGGACTCGCAGAGGATACAGAAATAAAAAGAGCAGCCAGAAGGATTGAATTTTTGAATTGCATCGCATCTTTCAATTACAGCTCTAACCACTTATCATACTGGCGGTTTCTGTATGTGTCTCTCTTTCATGAGTTTGGAAAAAGGGTTAGAAGTTGACTCAATCCATGAGAAATGCCAATTATTTGGATGCCAAAAAGCGATCGCCAACCTCCTCGCGTTCTTTTTCAGATTTTAGATAGCCTTCTTTCTAGGAAATTTCAGATTGCTGCTCAAAAACAACTTCTTCATAGAACTGCTCGATCGCCAAACTTAAACTAATACTTTTAAGCTCTACGTGATCGCCCGCTCGATAGCTTAGAATCAACCAATCCCCCGCATCATTTTTGTGATAAATATCAATCGCCATCTCATCAGAACTCACTAAAACATAATCAACCAAATTTGGATTGCGGCGATATTTTTCAAATTTCTTACCTCGGTCATAAGCCTCAGTGCTATCCGATAAAACCTCAACAATCAAACAGGGATAGGTAATATATTGAGGGCTAGAATTATCTCGCGGATCGCAAGTGACACTCAGATCGGGATAGATATAGTTGTGAGTATTGAAGATATTAACCTTTAAGTCTGAATTAAAAACTCTACATTTGCTTCCCCTCAGATGAGATCTTATCGATGACAAGAAATTTATAGCGATCGCACTATGATTTTTTGTACCCCCACTCATCGCATATACGCGACCATCGATTAGCTCATGCTTTTCTAACTGTTGCTCTTCCCAAGCAAAATACTCTTCAGGTGTAAAGTGTCGCTCCTGATCTTTAGCTGCAATCATAACAATCTCCTAATTTAAAACAGATACGCTTTCAAGAAACGTCTTCATCAGCAAGTCAAGGGGCACAACTATCTATTATATAGAATCGTTCCGTATAACTCCCTTTTGGTAAGTAATATACAGAATTTGTCGAACCTTAATCTTTACTGGCAGAATAGAGCAAACAAAACACATCAAAAATCAATTAAGAAATCAAACTTATGCTTGAAAACTCTGTTATAACTATCCAAGAAGCGATCACCAAATTACGACAGTTAGTGAAATTGGAGATACAGCATAGTGTTTTTGTTGGGTTTCGCGGACTCTACCCAACCTACAAGATTGGCGATCGCACTTAAAACGATGTTAATTGCAATCGAGTTTAATTGCCAAGTGTGATCACCTTTTCGTAGTGTGGGCGACGCGAAGCTAGTACTTTAGTGCAAAAAATAATCAGAGCAACTCAACATTTCAGACAGAGCTACCTTGCCCACCAATCAATAAATTCAAATCACCCAATCACGATGCAAGAAGATTGAATTTTGGTAGGCATCGCCACATTGTTTTGCCACCATGATCAATCCAGAAATGCCCACCCTACGAATCTTCGTTTTACTATTTATCTATTTTACTATTTATCTGTAGAAGAAGTCTCAAAAATAGTTTGACCAGTAATTCGATCAACAACTCCTAAGTTCTCCAAATGAGCATGAATTAGATGATTATTATCTAAGGTAGTGAATGTCATTCCAAGTTTCTCTGTTAAGAAAGATTTATTATTGTCACATTCATCGCTCTCATAAGAAGTTAAATACGAATAAAAAGGAGCAATAGGACGTAAAGACAATTTAACTTTGAATCGATTAGGTAGAAATTTTTCTTCATTATTAAAATAGCTTTTTGCTTGATGTGGAGGCATTTTGATTGCGATTTTATCTATTTTTTCAATGACATTAATAAGATAAACTGCATAGTGAGATGTCTGATGCGTGTATTGTGATTTTGCACCAAGTCCGTTAACGCAGGTAATTATTTCTTTATTACTAGAAATAAGATCAGAACGATACCTAATAAGATGTTGATCTTCATAAGAATCATCATACAGTGCTTCTTTGGCAAATTTTTGCTCTGATGCAGGTAATTCATATCTTAAATTGATATCGTCTGTAGGTAGCGAAATTTCTAATTGCTGCTTTTGTGGATCATATTTCCCCTCAGGATAGCTTGTAGGAGTAATTTCTAAATTTATAGGTGGAGGAGAAAAATTAATTGAGTCTATTTTTTCTTGATACTCTTCGTCGGTTTCAAATGTACTTTTATCAGGAAAGTGAGAGCGTAATAGCTTCATTTGCGAGAATAATGTAAGAGATGGTTTTTCTTCTACTTCGTTTGCACTTATAAGTTTAGGGGTAGCTAGAAAAAATCCGCTGAGTAATATAAGCAAAAATTTTTTTGACATGAGAGAAAAAAACTAGTACCTGCTTATTGTTCCCCAAAAATATTAGTTAGCTTTCATCGATTAAATAATTAAAGTCATCCGTTCGGAAACAACCAACCATGAATTACCGCCTTCACAATCTTGAGAGATTTATTGTCCTGGATAAGTTCGTCAATGGCTGTATTACTTCCTTCTTTTAGTGCAGCA
>JBJOPG010000159.1:0-11974 GCA_046050865.1 Cyanobacteriota bacterium | reverse complement strand
AATCCATTTTTATCTGCGGGACGAGTCGCTACATTCCATAATTCAATCAGATTTTGCGGGGCAATAAATAATTTCTCTCGCGATTTTCTCAAAGAGGCGATCGCTTCTTGAGTAATTTGATAATTTGGATCGTTGGTTACTAAAGTTCTCAATAGAATATTTGTATCTAAAAGATAAGACATTACCAGCGATCAGAGTACATACTTTCTCTATTCATTGCTTCTTCACTTAGTACAGGTAATTCTTTGGCTTTATGGCTTTCTGACCACTTGCTGAACGCGGAAATCCATTCATCATCGGTAGCTGTCTCAAAAAAATGGTTTTGAGGAACAGCAGGTTTCTGACTCAATTCCAATAGCAACTGTTCTAAATGTGGCTTAATCTCCTCTGGGGAACGAGAAGTTATCTTTGATAATGCGCTAATAACCTTTTCAAGCTCTTGGTTATTTGGCGTGGAGATATTTTGGGATATCTGATTCATTATGTTACCACCATCAATGTCCGAATTATTTGAGTTTTTATCTATTATCTCATTGATGTAATTAAACATTTGCACAATATTTGGGAACTCTAGAGTTAATGCAATCGGAGTTTTCCTATGTCAATTACCAATAAAGAAAGAGTAGGCAGAGCATTAGATCTTCTTAAAGAAGGTTTATATCCCTTTGTAGAGAGAGAAATGCGCTCTGTTTACAACGAACATTGGGAAAACCATGCTTTAGGTCATTTATACGAAGACCGCAACCTTAAACGAACCACTGCCGAAAGACTCCAAGAAGATGTCACCGATCTAATTAACGTCATTTTTGGTGAATGGCATGATGTCTTTAAAAAGACTTTGGGAAGTGCCGAACGAAATCTAGTTGGGGAACTTAAAACAGTTCGTAACGATTGGGCGCATGGTAAAAATTTCTCTACTGATGATGCTTACCGCGCTTTAGATAGCACTGCCCGCTTACTCTCTTCAATTTCCTCACCCCAAGCCGATACGGTAGAAAAACAAAAACAGGAATTACTACGACTACGTTTTGAAGAACAAGCACGTCATGAAAAACGGAAAGCCACTAATGTGGCAATTGAAAGCGATCCTCAAGGTGGTTTAAAACCCTGGCGAGAAATTGTCACTCCTCATGATGATGTGGCTTCAGGACGCTTTCAACAGGCAGAATTTGCAGCCGATTTATGGCAGGTGTACTTAGATGATAAAAACTGTGCCGATGAATACCGCGATCCCAAAGAGTTTTTTCATCGTACTTATTTGACTGAGGGACTTAAAGACCTACTTACTAATGCTTTGATTCGTCTCAGTGGCAAAGGAGGCGACCCCGTAATCGAACTACAAACTAACTTTGGTGGTGGTAAAACTCACGCTATGTTAGCCCTTTATCATTTGTGTTTTGGTGTTTCTGCCAAAGATTTGCCTGGATGCGAAACTATTTTTACCGAGACTAAAATCGATAATCCTCCTAAAGATGTTAAAACTGCTGTTCTGGTAGGAAATAAAATCGATCCTGGGACTCCCGAACAAAAAAAAGATGGCACGGTAGTTAAAACTCTTTGGGGAGAAATTGCTTGGCAGCTTGGAGGCAAAGAAGGCTATGCAATGCTGGCAGAGGCAGATCAAAACTCTACCAATCCTGGGGACAAGCTCAAAGAATTATTTAATCGTTATTCACCCTGCTTAATTCTGATCGATGAATGGGTGGCTTATGCCCGTCAACTACACTACGAAAAAGACCTACCTGGGGGAGACTTTGATACTCACTTTACCTTTGCTCAAACTCTTAGTGAATCAGCTAAAAATGCCGACAACACTTTACTAGTAGTGAGTATTCCCGCCTCGGATATTGAGATTGGTGGAGACAGAGGTAAACAAGCTTTAGAACGTCTGAAAAATGCGATCGGTCGAGTAGAATCTCCTTGGCGACCTGCTACCGCAGAGGAAAGCTTTCATATCGTTCGTCGTCGTCTGTTTAAAGAAATTCCCGATCCCAATTTATTTACTGCCCGTGATACTGTAGTGCGAGCATTTAGCCAGATGTATCGCGACCAACAAACCGAATTTCCCGCAGAATGTCGCGAAAAAGATTATGAAAGAAGAATTACAGATGCTTATCCGATTCATCCAGAACTATTTGAACGTTTATACGAAGATTGGTCGAGTTTAGATAAGTTTCAGCGCACTCGTGGAGTATTGCGCTTGATGGCAAAGGTTATTAGCTATCTGTGGCAAGAAAATGACAAAAATCTGATGATTCTCCCTGCTAATGTACCAATGGGAGATTCTCAGGTACAGTCAGAATTAACCCGCTATTTAGATGACAACTGGTTGCCTATCATTGATAAAGATGTCGATGGTACTAACTCCCTTCCCGTCGATCTTGACCGTCAACATTCTAATTTAGGACGTTACTCTGCTTGTCGTCGAGTAACTAGAACTATCTATATGGGTTCAGCACCATTACAGAAAGCTGCCAACAAAGGGCTGGATATTCGTCGAATTAAATTAGGTTGTACTCAACCAGGCGAAAATGTTACTACTTTTGGTGATGCTTTACGCCGACTCACCAACCAAGCAACCTATCTTTATGTTGATAGTAGCGATCGCTATTGGATTGATACCCAGCCTAATGTTACCCGCACTGCTATTGACCGTGCTACTCAGTATCGAGAAGACCAAACCTGGGATGAAATAATCAGAAGACTCAAGCAAGATAAAGAGGTGGGTGATTTTGCTGGAGTTCATATTGTACCAAGCTCATCATCTGATATTCCTGATGAATCAACAATGGGAGTAAGACTGGTGTTACTCCATCCCAACTTGACTCACAGTAGCAAAGCCGATAGCAGTAATGCTCTAATAGAAGCCAAACAAATACTTGAGACTAAAGGTTCTGCGCCTCGTTATTGTAAAAATTTATTGATTTTTCTAGCTCTTGATGGAAGTAAACAAGAAAACTTATTTCAAAGAATTAATGAATTCTTAGCATGGGATTCAATTGTTGTTGATAAAGAGGTTCTTAATCTCAATACTTTTCAAAACAAACAAGCCTCAGCCAAATTAAAAGATGCTGACAACACGGTAAAAATGCTATTACAAGATTCCTATCAATGGTTACTCATTCCAGAACAACCAGAACCTACAGGAGATATTGAATGGGAAGAATATAGACTTCAAGGAAAAGATTCTCCTGTTCTTCAAGCTAGTCGCAAATTAGTTAACGAAGAACATCTGATTATTACTTATGCTGCTGCTCGTCTAACTCTGGAGATTCTCAATGATTATGTGTGGAAAAATTCTAACCACATCGACCTTAAAACTCTCTGGAAATATTTAACTAACTATCTTTATCTACCACGTCTCAAAAACCAACAGGTTTTATTAGATGCGATCGCTGAAGGGGTAGGAAAAGATTTATGCTCTTGGCAAGAAAATTTTGCTTATGCTAGCGGATACGATGAAGCTACAGAAAAATATTTAGGATTAAAAGCAGGTCAGCCAATTCTTCCTAAATTCAGAAGTTCGGACTTTTTGGTTAAACCAGAGGTAGCATCAGTACAATTCAAAGCAGAACAAGAAGAAAGACAAAAATTAGAATATACTTCAAATAAAGGTATTGGAAATGGCAAAGTGGTTCAAAGTAATAGAGATATCTATAAAGTTGATTCCAATTCCTCTACTAATAGAACCCTGCTAAAACCTAATTCTTCGACCACTACTATCGTTGAACCTCTACAACCCAAAAAGCGCTTCTATGGTTCTATAGAATTAGACTCATTACGACTAATAGGTCATTCTCAGCAAATTGCTGATGAAATATTGCAACATCTAACGAGTTTGGTTGGTGCTAGTGTAAAAGTAACTCTGGAAATTGAAGCTCAAGTGACTGATGGAATACCAGATAATGTAATTCGGACTGTAAGTGAGAATTGTCAAACACTTAAATTTAAATCTCAGGGGTTTGAAGAGGACTAAATCAATCTACAAGAGATATGCAAAATTAATTACTGACGTTACGCAAAAGCTATCATATTGAAATGGATATAAAGCTTTTGGAACTATATAGCGACTATATTATAAGTTCATTTGGGCAGATAACAGCCACAGGATTATCTAGGGCATTGTCAGGAAGTATCAGTCACGATAAAATAACCCGCTTTTTGGCAAAAAACGACCTGGATTCAAAAGAGTTATGGCAACTAGTAAAACCAGTCATAAGAGAGGAAGAACAAGAAGATGGAGTGCTGATTGTAGATGACACCATTGAAAAGAAACCTCACACTCAAGAAAGTGAATTGATTTGTTGGCATCATGACCATCAGTCAAACCGCTCAGTTAAAGGAATTAACATCATCAATTATGTTTACAGTGTAGATGAGATCAGCTTACCAGTAAGTTTTGACGTGATTAGAAAGCCGATAAAATTCTGTGAGGTGAAAACTAAAAAAGAAAAACGCAGGGCAACAGTGACAAAAAATGAATTGACTCGGAATCAATTGAAAATTTGTCAGAGAAATCAACTCAAATATAAGTACGTGCTAACCGATAGCTGGTTTTCTTCCAAGGAAAATATGAGTTTTATCTGTCATGATTTAGACAAACATTTTATCATGGCAATCAAAAGTAACCGTACTGTTGCAGTGAGTGAAAAAGACAAGAAGCAGGGACGCTTTGCACGAATAGATTCACTCTCATGGTCATCACAAGAGTCAGTTAGAGGGTGGCTTAAAGGGCTGGATTTTCCTGTTCTAATCCATCGTCAAGTCTTTACAAACAAGGATGGAAGTACTGGTATCTTGTATTTGGCTTGCAGTGACTTTAACTGTAATGTAACCCGGCTCGAAGCGATCTACAAAAAACGGTGGAAAGTAGAAGTTTTTCATAAAACACTCAAATCGAATACTGGTTTGGCAAAGTCACCCACGAAATGTATTCGTACTCAGACCAATCACATTTTTATGTCGATCTATGCTGCATTTCAACTAGAATGCTTGAAATCGAAACACAAAATGAATCATTTTGCTTTGCGGAGTCGTATTTACCTTCAAGCTTTACAACAAGCTATGTGTGAGCTTAGTTTACTCAAAAGTGCGTAACATCAGTTAATTATTTCACTTTGGGGTAGTGCGGATCATAAAAAGAGATTACGAGATCGCGATCTCTATCTTCATTTTGGCTCTGAATGTTCAACGACTGCGATCGAATCCCAAGATGCTCGTGAAAATTCTCAGGCTTGTGATCTCTGGATTGCCGATCTGACCGAACACATTACTGATGAAGGGATGCAGCTTGTGATGTTTACCCATCAAGATCCTTCGGTTCAGAAAGGTTTGAATTACCTTAAAGTTGAAGTTCCCAATTATTGGAGCGATCGCAAATGGGCATTAGAAGTTCTGCGCTATTTAAGCTGATTAGAACATATTTTGCTCTGCGGCTCTCAAAAAGGTATCGCACAAAGGCATCCCAAAAATGATGCAAGAATCAATAACTGCGACAATCATTTATTTTCGATCTCTGCCATACAGCGATCGATATACTCATCTTCATAAAAACCTTCAGATTGCAGAAATTTTGAAAAGTCATCGAGAGAACTTGGGTACCCTCTAGATAGAGATTTATTTTCCACTGTGTTTAAAGATTTTTTAACGAACAGAAGTGTCTGAGCGAGTACTTCATCAGAAGCAACTTCAATAGCAGCTAGCAGTTCTTCTTTAATGGTTGACATATAAATTCATCCCGATCAAGCGTGATACTGCTATTTTAGCATCGCGTCCCAAGCTCTATCGACTTAGCTCTAACCTTTGCCTAGTAAAATTTACAGATAAACTCTCTCCTGTCGAAAAAAACTCTTGACTTCTGCCTTCTGCCTTTTGACTTATTACTTATTACTTAAAATGAAGCGTTATTCCTCAAGAAGACAAGGATTAGACAAAGAATTTATCAACCAAAAACTCAAGGGAGCGGTAAGTTACGATCTCATTGCTGGATTTTTTCGCTCTAGTATCTTAGAAGTAGCAGGGGAAACCCTGGAAAAATTAGACGGAACGATTAGAGTAGCTTGTAACTCCGATCTTTCCGTTCAGGACGTACTAAAAGCATGATTTTAGCTACGGCAACTTCAGTACAGCTTCACCCCATAGAGGCTTGGGATATGCTAGATGTCTTAAGTAGAGGTAACGAACAGGTTTTAGGTAATCTCTGGAGTAACTGGCGCAAAGCAGCCGAGGTTATCCCTATAGTCATGGGTGAAGAATCCATTTCCCAAGATGTCCATGATGCTTGGACTTGGCTGCGAAATCCTTTTCCACCTGCTAAGGTATTACGAGATCGCGATCGCCATATCCAATTTTGAATTACTTTTCGGCTTATAGCCTTTCTCAAAATTAATGCGATCGTGTTATTCTTGAGGCATGAACAACATATATGTTGTCCATTTACAAACCATTAAAAATCAATCAATATGCTGCCCCCGTTTAATGAAAGGGGTAATCTTCCTCCTAATATATATGAAACAAACTGGACTGAATTTTGCAATAGATTTGGCTTCAATGCTCACAGACAAAATATTCTTGTAGGTTTACAAATGGCTCTCCAGCTTCTAGCACAAGCAAACTGCCAGCGAGTTTATATTGGCGGTAGCTTTGTCACCAACAAAGAATATCCCAACGACTTCGATGGTTGCTACGATGACATGAGCATAGATTACGATTTACTCGACTCCATATTTGATGAAGATCTTCTTGTTCAAAAAGAAACATTTGGCGGAGAATTATTCGCTGATCCTGTATTTCAAGGCTTTTTACAGACTGACAGAGATGGCAATCCCAGAGGCATTATCGCTCTAGATCCTAGAAATTCACTCAAATAAGAGGAAAACAGCAGTGATTCAAAACGAACATCAATATAAAGTAACTCAAAATAAACTTAAAGACTTAGAACAGGCATTAGCCGAACTGTTCCAAATTGAAAATACTTTGCATCCGCGACAATTTTCATCACGTAAAAATGGCTTGCAAATGACGATTGACAATTTGAGAAAAGAAATTGAAGAGTATGACGCTTTAAAACAACAACAGATACCGATTAAGATTGCGTCAATTCAAGAATTGCCATTGGCTCTGATTAGAGCGCGAATTTCGATGGGTATGACTCAAAAAGAACTAGCAGAGAAAATGGGAGTCAAGGAACAGCAGGTTCAACGAGATGAGGCTAATCAATATAGTTCGGCTGGGTTTCAGCGTCTCATAGCAGTAGCACAAGCTCTCAATCTTAAACTTCAGGAGACTCATATTTTGCTGAAATCCTAATTTTATAGATTTTAATTTTAACTTTTTAAACCTGATAATTTAGATCAAATGTAGATCAATCTAGATTAGATATTACTACAACAGTCTCTATATGTACTGTATAAAAATTAAAACATCGGACTCATAAGCCGAGGGTCGGGAGTTCAAGTCTCCCCTCTGACACTTTAGAAATCAAGGTATGAAGCCAGCAATAGCAATGGTTAAGAGTTTCTAGACTGATTGACTGACAAAAGATTGAGATAAAAGGATTGAAGTGTTGAGAAATTAAAGGATTGAGGAGTTGACAAAGGAGAGGGGGAGTCAGCATCCTGAGATTGTACTAATTCCTAAAAGTCACTGGAGACTTAATGTAGTCAGAGAAAACCCAGCCGACATCTTTGGATTAGTGGAACCTTACAAAGAGCAAGCTGCTGATTGGTGGAAGCGCGTTCAAGATATTTATCCTCATTACTATCGAGCGACAGGGGGAAATTTCACCTTATTCAGCCGCTATAGAATTATTGAAGCCAGAACGGATAGCGTAAATTCTCTGCACCAAGGTCTTTTCGCAACGCTGGATATTCAAGGCATACCAGTTCAGGTGATCGTTCTGCGTCCTCCTGCCCCCCCTAACTATCGAGCACTTCAACCGTCGCAATCAAGTGCTGCGATCGCTCGCAGATTACGCGAAACAGCAGTCATCTTCTTTGATCGTTATGGGTGATTTTAACACCACCTCTTGGTCGTTTTATTTGCATGAATTTGTTCAACGTTCGGATCTATATAGTGCATAGTGCTTCTCTGGGACATGGACTTCATCCAACCTGGTACTATGGACACCACACAAAAGTTTTTGCCTCCACCCATTGGCTGTTTCAGTTAATCAAAATCCCAATCGACCATATTTTCTTGAGTGAAGATATTCAAGTTAATCAGGTTATGGCTGGTTCTTCAGGAGTGTCAGATCATCGTCTTCTGATCAGCAAAATTAGAGTGTGAAAAAATATCAGAAAATGACAAGTAATTTGGATTCGTTTGAAGCTAATAACTGATAGCTAATAGCTACGAGCTTTGCTCGTTTACTCCTCACAAGCGCCAATAGACACCCAGGTGCTATGGGAAGTGCCGTCAGCTTCGCGAAAGAACTCTTTTTTCCAGATGGGTGCATTATGTTTGAGGGTGTCGATCGCATAACGACAGGCAGCAAAAGCTTCCCCGCGATGGGGACAACCTACCGCCACAATCACGCTAATCTCGCCAATTTTGAGCTTCCCTACCCGATGATGAATCACAATTCGGTTAGCATCCTGCCATTGGTTACGAATGTGAGCAGCAATAGAATTAAAAACGGCGATCGCCATTGGTTGATAAGCTTGATATTCGAGATATTCCACCGCTTTACCTTCAGTTTGGTTCCGCACCGTTCCACTCATCACCACTACGGCACCGTTAGCTGGATCGTCCGCTAGATCGTATACTTCGGCTAAAGATAAAGGGGCAATGGTAATGGAGAAACTGTCGCCAGGATTAGTATCCGTTGCCAGAGGGAGTGAACCAAGGTTAACCATATTTGTTTGAGTTCTTTTTTCATCTACTGTACAAGATAACGAAAATTGGATTTAGATTTGACTAGCTAATCAGGTAAAATTTTCATGGCGGTTTGATTGGGTTCTAGGGAACTCAGCTTAATCATTGTTCTAAATCAACCCATTAGTATTCGGAGAATTTTATGGATCTATCCCTTATTCCTGCCCAGCCTAAACCTGGCATCATTAATGTTTTAATCGAAATTCCTGGTGGTAGCAAAAACAAGTACGAATTTGATAAGGACATGAATGCCTTTGCCTTAGATCGGGTTTTATTTGCCTCGCTTAAATATCCTTATGACTATGGTTTTGTCCCCAATACTTTAGCTGATGATGGCGATCCTCTAGATGGGATGGTGATGATGGATGAGCCTACCTTTCCTGGCTGTGTCATTGCTGCTCGCCCCATTGGGATGCTGTTGATGATTGACGGTGGCGATCGCGATGAAAAAATTCTCTGTGTTCCCGCAGAAGACCCTCGCTATAACGAAGTTAAGTCTTTAAAAGATATTGCCCCCCATCGCCTAGAAGAAATTGCTGAATTTTTCAGAACTTATAAGAATTTGGAAAAGAAAGTAACTGAAATTCAAGGTTGGAAAGATGTTGATGCTGTTACTCCTTTAGTAGAAGAGTGCATTAAAGCTTATAAGTAATTTAACTAAAAGCTATTAGCTTTTAGCTCTAAAGATTGCCTAAGTAAAAGACTAGCTAAGAGCGAAGCTCTTTACTTCCCCTAAATCCCCGACGCGAAGCTATATGCCCTAAAGGACTAGGCGGCTTTGGAGTAAGAGTATTCTTTCTCCAAACGCGCCGTATAACTTCGTGTCGCGAAGCGGTATCCTTTAGGAGTCCTTTAGGATAAATCCCCAATCCCCTAGTTTTCCTGTCTCCTGTGTTCACAAAATTATCCCTCAAATATTCATTTAGGTACTATTAATATGCTTGTAAAGTCAACCACTCGCCATGTTCGTCTCTATAGCGCCGAAGTCAAGGGTAACGAACTAATTCCTAGCGATCGCGTTTTAACCCTAGATATTGACCCAGACAATGAGTTTACCTGGAACGAAGATACCCTCCAAAAAGTCTATCGTCAGTTTGATGAATTGGTAGAAGCAAACAATGGCGAAGACCTGAGTGAATATAATCTGCGTCGGATTGGGTCTGATTTGGAGCATTTTATTCGCTCTTTGTTACTCAAAGGGGAAATTAGCTATAACCTATGTTCCCTGTTCCCTGTTCCCTGTTCCCTGTTCCCTGTTCCCTGTTCCCTGTTCCCTGTTCCCTGTTCCCTGTTCCCTGTTCCCTGTTCCCTGTTCCCTATCTCAACCAGGGAATCGGTTTTGCATGACTACTTGTTCCATAGACGATCTCGATAAATTATAAATTGATGACTGCTGGATTTAAGTCTGCTAGGGCTTTTCGTGACGTTACCTATTAAGTAATGTTTTGTACAGTAAGCTCAATAAGTTTGGTCTTTCATAACAAATCAACTTATATGCAGTCATTCGTATGTTTCATCTTTGCCTTTATTTTTGGCAGTTTTCTAGAATATTGGGTACATCGTTTAATGCACGTCAGTCCAATATTTGGCAATAAAATTACAGGGCATTATGGACATCATCGCAGCAACACTAGCAAAGGTTTTGTCAAAGATTTTCTGGACTTTAGTTTAGTATCGTTATTAGTATTACCAGCGTTTCTCATCTCTTTCTCTTTTGGCGCGATTATGATCTCTGGAACCATAGCTTTTGCTGCTTTTGCTTCCTATGCCCACCAAATTCAGCACCACAATCCCCACAAATGTTTCTGGATGAAAATGCCCATTCATTACGTTCACCACAAAAACAGTCAGTGGGATAGTAATTTTGGGCTGGCGATTGATTGGTGGGATATAGTTTTTGGCACTTATAAGCCCGTTGAATGGATGAGTAAAAAACAATCTGGCATAGAATAAATAAGCTATCAATAAGCCTGTTGAGGGAGGCGGATCGACCTCTCTTGTCCTGATGTGGAATTATGACTGATGTTTTTTAAACTACCACATTGCCATAATCAATCAAAGCACTAGGTTGGATAACTCCTTTTTCAGTAATAATGGCGTTGATTAAATTAGCGGGAGTCACATCAAATGCGGGGTTATAGAATTCTGCTCCAGCAACACAGATGACTGTATCTCCAATTTGAGCTATTTCACTGCCATTGCGTTCTTCAATTGGTATTTGGCTACCGTTAACTAAATTAAAATCAATGGTGGAAAAGGGTGCAGCAACATAGAACGGAACGTTATGGGCTTTAGCGGCGATCGCCAGACTATAAGTCCCAATTTTGTTAGCCGCATCCCCGTTGGCCGCAATCCGATCTGCCCCCACTACTACTAGATCAATCATCTTTTGTTGCATGCAGTGAGCCGCCATGCTGTCGGTAATTACGGTGACAGGAATTCTTTCTTGAACGCATTCCCAGGCAGTCAGTTTTGCCCCTTGAAGACGAGGACGAGTCTCATCGGCGTATACTCTCTCTAAACGCTGTTCTCGCCAAGCAGAACGAATTACTCCTAAAGCGGTGCCATAACCTGCGGTAGCTAAAGAACCTGCATTACAGTGGGTCAGAATACGCAATTTGTTGGGGGTAGAAGGTAGGACACTCAAACCATGGTCACCGATCGCCTGACAGGTGGCTAAGTCTTCTGTTTGGATCTGTTGTGCGGTCTGGAGTAGAGTCCGTTTAATTTCCGTAACGGTGCCAATTTCTTCATGAGCAGTTTTCAGCATCCGCGCGATCGCCCAGAATAAATTCACTGCCGTCGGGCGAGTTTCCTTTAAAAGCTCCGCAACCTGTTGCAGATGAGCAAGAAATGCTTGAGGGTCTTCTGTCTCAATTTCCGTTGCCCCTAAATACATACCATAGGCGGCTGCCACTCCGATCGCAGGGGCACCACGGACAATCATCGTTTTGATGGCTTGAGCCATATCAGCACTACGGCTAATGGCAACATGGCTATATTCCCCAGGCAAACGGGTTTGGTCTATTAATAATACTTGATTGTCCTGCCAAACAACAGGATAAATTTGGTTGGAATTGGAGTTCATAGAGAAATATTT
>JBJOPG010000158.1:0-12696 GCA_046050865.1 Cyanobacteriota bacterium | reverse complement strand
GCAATGGCTGAGGATAAATGAGCCGTGACCCGAAAACCTAGTTCAGTAGCAGGAATTTTTAACACTAGTTTCTCGCCGACGATCTCCGCTGCTCGATATCCTTCTCGGATCATGCTTTTAAGGTCTGTACCACAGAGTTGATAATATAGTTCCCCTGGACAGATGGCAGAGAGTGCTTGCAGACATTCTTCAGGAGGAAGAGGACTTTTCTTTAACAAAGTGGGGTTAGTAGTAATACCTTTAACCCAACCCATTGCTACTGCTGCTTGCGCCTCTTCTAAAAGGGCAGAATCTAAGTAAATCATTATTTTAAAGTGAATTAGCTTCGGTTAAATGAACTGGTTTTTAGCTAGAAGCTAGAAGCTAGAACATTGAAGTAAACTAGAGAGAATTAACAAGCTTATGCATGGTGACTAAACTGCCAAAGCAAATTAAAACCGCGTAGTATATATATTTTGGGGAACGATTCTAGGAGACTATTATATCTATGGGCAAAGTAGTCGGCATTGATTTGGGAACAACTAATTCCGTAGTGGCGGTAATGGAAGGGGGCAAACCTACGGTAATTGCCAATTCAGAAGGAATGCGAACTACCCCCTCTGTGGTTGGCTTCAATAAGGATGGAGAATTAGTGGTTGGGCAACTAGCCAGACGACAGAGCGTCTTGAATCCAGAAAACACCTTCTACGGTGTTAAGCGCTTTGTTGGTCGGCAATATGCGGAGCTACAGCCAGAATCGAAGCGAGTTCCTTACACCATCAAGCGGGATGAACTGGGTAATGTTAAAATTCGCTGTCCTAAGCTCAAAAAAGAGTTCGCCCCCGAAGAAGTTTCAGCGATGATTTTACGCAAGCTAGCAGAAGAAGCGGAGCGTTATTTAGGAGAAACCATTACTGGAGCCGTAATTACTGTACCTGCTTATTTTAATGATTCCCAACGTCAGGCTACTAGGGATGCAGGAAGGATCGCCGGATTAGACGTACTGCGGATTATCAACGAACCCACCGCAGCAGCTTTAGCCTATGGACTTGACCAGCGTCGCCCCCAAACTATCATGGTGTTTGATTTAGGTGGCGGTACATTCGATGTCTCAATTCTGGATATCGGGGATGGGGTCTTTGAAGTTAGATCCACCAGTGGTGATACTCAATTAGGAGGCAACGACTTTGACCGGCGGATTGTGGACTGGTTAGCGGAAGAATTTCTCAAACAAGAAGGGGTTGATCTGCGAAAAAGCGATCGCCAAGCCTTGCAAAGATTAACGGAAGCAGCGGAAAAAGCCAAAATCGAGTTGTCTAATCTGTCGGTTACGGAGATTAATTTGCCCTTTATCACCGCCACGGTCGATGGGCCGAAACATATTGAAATTCAGCTCAATCGCGCTAAATTTGAAGAACTGTGTGGGGATCTAGTGAGTCGTCTGCGTCGTCCCCTGAAGCGGGCGATCGCTGATGCCGGCTTAAGCCCCATGGATATTGATGAAGTGGTGCTGGTGGGAGGTTCCACTAGAATTCCGATGGTACAGGATCTGGTTCGTAGTTATGTTGACTTGGAACCCAATCAAAACGTCAATCCTGATGAAGTAGTGGCAATTGGGGCAGCGATTCAGTCAGGCATCTTGACCAACGAGGTTAAAGACATCTTACTATTAGATGTGACGCCCCTCTCTTTAGGAGTGGAAGCGATCGGCGGAGTGATGAAAAAACTTTTACCCCGTAATACAACGATTCCAGTCCGTCGTTCAGATGTCTTTTCCACAGGAGAAAACAACCAAACCGTGGTGGAAGTTCATGTTCTTCAGGGTGAACGGGAAATGGCAAACGGTAATAAAACTTTGGGTAGGTTTAAACTAACGGGGATTCCTCCTGCCCCCAGAGGGGTTCCTCAAGTTCAAGTTTCCTTTGATATTGATGCTAACGGTATTTTACAGGTAACCGCCAGGGATAAAACTACCGGCAGAGAACAGGGGATTACTGTTTCCGGGGCTTCTACCTTGAGCGATGCAGAGATTAATCGCATGATCAGCGAAGCGGAGAAATTTGCGGAAGAAGACCGCAGTCGCAGAGAGCGCATCGAAAAACGCAACCGCGCTAAAGCCCTCACAGATCAAGCGCAACGGAAGCTCAAAGAAGTAACTCTTGATTTTGGTAGTCAGTTTGCCAGTGCCTATCGTCGTCGCATTGATGTTCTATGTGAAGAAATTCTCACCAGCCTAGAACAAGAGGATGAAAGAAGTCTAGATCGGGCGGAAGGCGATTTGCAGGATACCTTATACGAACTAAATCGAGAAATTCGCCTGCAATATGATGATGAGGAAGATGATAACTTTTTTGGCGCAATTAAGAAAACCTTCCTGGGAGATGATGACGATAAGTATACGGAGGACTACTCTTACAATCCCCGTCAATCAGATTATTATCAAGATTATTCCAGTGGTCAAGGCAGTGGCTATGGTTATCCCACCCGTGATCTAGGTCGTTCGACCGGGGGATACGGCAATGATAGTTATGGAGGGGGTTACGATAATCCTCCTCGTCGTCCTAGCTACAATGATAATCTTGACGATGGTTATGACGATTACGGCAGTCAACCTCGTCGTTCTTCAGGAGGAGGAAATCGCCCCAATTCTGCAAACGATCCCAGCAGTAGAGGTGGCAGTAACCCAAGTCGTCGTCCTGGTTATCAGGATGATCCCTATGATCCTTATGATCCCTATAGTAATCCCAGCTCTACTCCTCCCCGTCGAGAAAACCCTCCCCGTCGCCGCAATGACTATCCCCCTCAAGACCCTTACAATAGCCGTAATCCTGCGCGCAATGATGGCTACAGCAATGATTGGGATGAAGAGGATGATGAGTGGTTCTAGCAATCCTCCAGTTTGGTCAGAAAATAACCGATAATTAACAATCAACTAACAACTGAGATATGCAGGAAGTGCGTAACTATTATGAAATGCTAGGCGTGACCAAAAACGCTGCTAGTAGTGAAATTAAACAAGCTTATCGCACCTTAGCCATCAAGTACCATCCAGACCGTAATCTGGGTAATAAAGCTGCTGAAGAGAAGTTTAAGGACATTAATGAAGCCTACGAGGTATTGTCCGACCAAACTAGGCGTGTCCAGTATGACCAATCTCTCAATAATCGGAACAACTTTATCAATAAGGCTGGTCTGGGTAATTTTGGGCGCAATAACGGCGCGGGAACTAGAGGCGCGGCGGCAAGCCGTTCTCGCAGTCGGGTAGAAACTGATGACTATCGCCCAGGTACCACCAAAAGAACCAGAGTCGTTAATTCTCGTCCTGCTCGCAGTGATATTTTAGCCAAACTGACCTTGGGTTTAGACGAAGCCTATCGAGGAGGCAAAAGAAAAATCCGTCTAGAAGATGGTAGATCCTTAGAAGTGGAGATGCCCCCCCACATGATTAATGGGCAACGTATTCGTCTTAAGGGACAGGGAATTGAACAGGGAGATCTGTATCTGGAAATTACCGTGGCGAGGCATCCTTTTTTTGAGATCCAAGGAGAAAATATTTATTGCCAGATTCCTGTCACTCCCACGGAAGCCATTTTAGGTAGTGCGATCGAAGTTCCTACGATTGATGGTCTAGTTAAGGTGAGTGTCCCCAATGGAGTGCGATCGGGTCAAAGGTTACGCTTGGCGAATAAAGGTTATTTTGACAAGTCAGGCAATCGAGGGGATCAGCTAGTGGAAATTCAGATTTTTACCCCGAAAGAAATTACTGAAGAAGAAAAAGAACTATATGAAAAGCTTAGAGAGTTAGAACAGTTCAATCCCCGTAAAAATATCCTGAAAAGTTTATAGCAATCAGCATTATTGAGATATTGAAATCAATGTTGAGATTGATATCCAGTTTCCTTTTTTTGCTAAGCAAGTAAATCACTTGTCAGTACAATATGGAAAATTAGATTTTTGCTTCTACAAATGTATTACTTATCTTTATTGATTTTAATTCCTGGCAGTATTTTAAGCTTTTGGGCTCAAAATAATATTAAAAGTACCTATCAGCGTTATGCCCAAGTGAGATCCAATCTGGGGATGACCGGCGCAGAAGTAGCCCAAACTATTCTGCAAAATATGGGCATTACCGATATTCGAGTAGAGCCAGTTGCAGGACAATTAACCGATCATTACGATCCCAGTGCCAAGGCAGTACGACTCTCTGACGGGATTTATAATTCCGACTCTCTAGCTGCCGCTGCGGTAGCGGCTCATGAGTGTGGTCATGTGTTGCAGGATAAGAAAGACTATAAATTTATGAACTTTCGCGCTGCTTTAGTCCCCGCTGCTAATATTGGCTCACAGTTCGCACCGATGCTAATTATGGGCGGACTGTTTCTGACAGCCCTGGGGGGAATCTCAACGATTTTTATTTATATTGGCATTATCCTATTTTTGGGGGTGATTGCCTTTCATCTGATTACCTTGCCTGTGGAGTTTGATGCCTCTCGCCGTGCTCTGAAATTAATTGATGAATTAAATATCTTACAGGGAGAAGAGAATCAAGGTGCCCAAGCCGTCTTGAAAGCCGCAGCCTGGACTTATGTTGCTACTGCTTTTGCTAGTTTGCTGCAATTAACTCAATACCTTTTAATCCTTAATTCTCGCCGCCGCTAAAAATCTAATCTGGGGGAATTGCGAACTACTTCTTTCTACTTCTTTTCCTGTTCGACCAGTAACTTCTTGGCAATGCGATACCAAACTTCTCGATAGTGTTGATGTTTTTTGCCCTCTGTTAATTTTTTTCCTGCTAGCTCTGGATACTGTTCGTTAAAAACCCCATCAACCTCTTGATAAAAGGCGCTAGTATCTAGCTTGAGCTCTTTGGCTTTTTGCTCTATTTGACGCTGGAAATCTAGTTCTTTCTGGACAAGAGTGACATCTTGACGATTACTATGCAGATCCGCAGAGGGAGTTTGAGTAATTTGCTGGTTGATCATGGCATAACTAATGAGTCCTGGAATAATGACGATCGCCGAGCCGAAGATCCCCCATTGCCAAGGTTTGACCCTGAAAAGATTAGTGTAAGGAGTGTAAGGGATCTTACCAGCTAGGTTTCGGGTAATTCGACTCAATGTTGTCCTCATCCCCGTCTTCATATTTGCTTTAAGGCGATGAGGTTGATCATCGCGATCGCCAGGGGCAAGAATTAAGGTACGAATACGGGAGAGGAAATCAGGAAAAGCCAAGTTGTCTACTTGTGCCAAGATCTGAGATACCTCTTCCACAGATTTATAGCGATCGCAAGGTCTGTCTGCCAACATTTTCTGAAGAACTCTTTTGAGATGAGCGCTAACCTGGATTTGCTGCCATTTCCATTCTCCTTGATAGCTGTCGTATAGCTGATCTGGCTGCTTGCCCGTCAATAAAACCACCGCTGTGGCAGCTAGGGAGTAAAGATCACTACAGGGCATGGTCAAACCACGACGCATCTGTTCGTCGGGGGAGTATCCTGGCTTACCAATCAGGGTGACAGACTGTCCTGTGGTTCTCAATACAGCATTAGCCGCCAGTTTCACGCAGCCAAAATCAATGAGTACGGCTTTCCGGTCGCGATTACCCTTCGGGTATCCTAAAGGACTCCAAAAGGATACCGCTTCGCATATAGCTTCGCTTCGCGCTTCGTGATCGCGCAGAATTAAATTATCGGGAGAAATATTACGATGAATCAAATCGGCAGTATGAATATAGTCCAACACGGGCAGAATGTCCCAAATCATCTCGGTGACTTCGGTTTCACTCAATTTGCCGCGACGCTGAAGTAATTCCCAGTAACTTTCCCCTTTGATATATTCTTGCACGAGAAACAGCGCCATTCGACCATCAATCCGCGTTCTTAAGAGTGCCTCAAACCGAGGAATCTGCTGGTGACTTAGGCGATAAAGTACCCCTGCTTCCCTTTCAAACAAATCTTCCGCCTCACGTGATTCCTCATTACTCTCTACTTGGGGCGCAAATTCCTTGAGTACACAAAATTCTCGGTAGCGCTGAGTATCTTCTGCTAAATAGGCTCGACCAAAGCCACCCCGACCAATTTGCTTCACAATTCGATAGCGGTTGTTTAGAATAACTCCATCTCGAAGGGCAGAAGTAGCAGATCTAGACATCAGTAGCTCTATATCTTCATAAAACAAGTGCCATTCTAACAGCCCATCATCAACCGTCAATGTTCAGTTAGGGTTAAAGATTAACTGGCTGAAGAGACAATCCGCTAAGTGCTATAGACTCTAAGTTTTTGATATTTTCTCGCTAAAACGAGGGGAATCTTAGTTAAATCGACTCTTTCAGGAGCGAAGATTAGGCTTAATTGACTAGCAAATCCCCCTTGTCAAATTCGCCAAGGCGATCGCCAAACGGTAAAATTCGATTGAGCATATTTATTTTTTTTATAGAACACGGAACCCTTTTCCCAAACAACCACGTTATGTCCTTAAACAACACTTCAGAACTAGCTTTCACCTCAGCCCTCGAACAAGCCAAGTTGATTAAAGAGCGACAGATTACTCCCTTGGAGTTGACCGAGCTGTATTTAGACCGCATCGCTAAATATGATTCTCAGGTGGGTAGTTTTAATTATGTTGCCAGGGAAATGGCGATCGCCGATGCTCAGTCAAAAACTGCCCAGTTAGGGGAAACCATTGACACTAGTTCCCTACCACCTTTTTTTGGGGTGCCGATCGCCATTAAAGATCTAAAATCCGTGGCGGATATGCCCATGAGTTACGGGTTATTTGCTCTCAAGGATCAAATTGCTAAATATGATGAGGGGGTAGTCAGCAAAATTAAACAAGCAGGGTTTATTATCCTGGGTAAAACCGCAACATCCGAGCTAGGTTCTTTTCCTTACACGGAACCAGAAGGATTTGCCCCCACCCGTAATCCGTGGAACTTAGACTACACCCCTGGCGGTTCTAGTGGCGGTTCGGCGGCGGCGGTAGCGGCGGGTTTTTGTGCGATCGCTTTAGGGGGAGATGCTGGAGGATCAATTCGGGGGCCTGCTGCCTGCTGTGGTTTGGTGGGAGTTAAACCCAGTCGCGGTAGAATTTCTTTTTCCCCTGTGGGCGATCGCTTAAGTGGTTTAGGTACCCATGGCATTGTCACCCGCACAGTGGCGGATGCGGCAGCCTTTTTAGATGTGGCAACGGGTTACATCACAGGAGATCCCTATTGGTTAGAACCCCCGGCCGTGAGCTTTTTTACCAGTAGTCAACAGTCCACACCAGCATTAAAGATCGGTTATGTAACGTCGATCCTCCCCGTCGGCGAACCTACTTCCGAATGTCAACAAGCTGTTAATCACGTAGTCCAGCAGCTGGCAGCCATGGGGCATACGTTAATTCCCCAAGCGATCGATCTGTCTCCCTTGATTGAACCTTTTACCAGAGTCTGGTCAAGTGCAGTGGCGGGGTCAGGAATTCCGCCAGAAGTACTCAGTCCGCTGAACCGATGGGTCATGTCACAATCGGGGACAGCAGGGGAATATTTACAAGCAGTTACCCAGATGCAGTTATTTGCCCGACAGCTAGTCAGTTTATTTGCTCAAATCGATGTTCTAATCGCCCCAACCTATATGCACCCTGCAATTAAAATTGGAGCTTGGCAAGATCTCAGTCCTGAAGTCACCTTCCAGAACATTGTTAACTGGATACTCCCCTGTCCTCCCTTTAACGTTACAGGACAACCCGTAATTAATCTTCCTGCGGGGTTTGATGCCCAGGGAGTTCCTTTAGGAGTGCAGTTAGTCGGTCAACCCAATGCCGAGGCAACAATTATCGCCCTAGCAGCTCAACTTGAACAAGCTCAACCTTGGAGTCAGTTGCGACCAGCCAATTTTGCTTGACAGGCAAATATCTCTGTTTTGCCAGAATGCTTTGCTAAAATAAATTCATCCTTGGCAGGGAGCTATAAGATTCGATCCTATAGCTCAATTCAGCTCTACTCGATGAGTCTCTCCTGCAACCGTAACGCGATCGCCTGTCACTAATTTACGCCCTCGTCGCACCTCCGCTTCGCCATTGACCGTGACGATGCCCTGTTTAATAATAATTTTGGCTTCGCCTCCAGTTTGGGCAATGCCCTGCCATTTAAGAAACTGATCAAGCTTGATATGGGGGGGTAAAGTTAAATCATTCATGGTTTGCTATAAATAGAAGACTTGGGGACTTGGGGACTTGGGGACTTGGGGACTTGGGGACTTGGGGACTTGGGGACTTGGGGACTTGGGGACTTGCCCTAAAGGACTAGCTTCGCGTCGGGGACTTGGGGAGTATCTATCTGTATCATTACTTATTTGTAAATACCTAAACAAAATTAATTACACACTTGACTTGTTCTTTCACCTTTTCCCTTTTCCCCGATCTTAACTAGGTAATTAATTTTGCATGACTACTTATTTAATATTACGCATAAGCCGCAATCGACACCTTCGCCGCAATCTGTTCGGCGATCGCTACTAGAGCTTTAGCTGACTCAGACTCAGGAGCCGCCACGACAATCGGAATCCCATTATCGCCTCCTTCTCTCAGGGCTATTTCTAGGGGAACACAGCCTAGCAGGGGAATATTCAGTTCTTGAGCCGTTCTGGTGCCACCTCCTGAACCAAATAAGTCATAGCTTTTTTCTGGCATGTCGGGGGGAATAAAATAGCTCATATTCTCAACAATTCCCAAGAGGTTGACCCCTAATTGCTGGAACATTTTTAAACCACGACGGGCATCAATTAAAGAGACGGTCTGGGGGGTGGTTACAATGACCGCTCCTGCCATAGGTACAGCTTGCGCCATAGTTAACTGAGCATCTCCCGTACCTGGAGGCATATCGACAATGAGATAATCTAATTCCCCCCACTCTACTTGATAGAGAAACTGACGAATAATCCCATTTAACATTGGTCCCCGCCAAATTACTGGTTGATCTGGATCAATCAAAAATGCCATGGACACCAGCTTTACCCCATGATTAAAAGCAGGTTCGAGAATTTCCCCCGTTGCACCCTGTTTGACGGCGATCTTGGCATCCGCCAAGCCAAACATATTAGGGGCATTGGGCCCATAAATATCCGCATCCAACAAGCCTACCTTGGCACCTTTGGCAGCTAAAGCAACCGCCACGTTAACTGCTATCGAACTTTTTCCCACCCCACCTTTGCCGCTGGAGATGGCAATAATATTTTTAATGCCTGGTACTGAAGTGCGATCGGGCAGAGATTTTTGTTGAGGAGTTTCCGCTGTCACTTCCACCTCTACGGTTTCCACCCCTGCTAGAGTTTTAACTGCCGTCTGGCAATCTTCGACAATAAACTCTCTTAAAGGACAAGCTGGGGTAGTTAATACCAAAGTAAAGCTGACTTTCCCCCCCTCGACGACGACATTGCGAATCATATTTAGCTCGACAAGACTCTTTTGTAGCTCTGGATCTTGTACGGGACGTAATACTTCTAAAACTGATGTGCTATCCAACATGATTTAAGTTATTCTCCTTGAAAAAGCGATCGCCCTTCCTGATTTCAACCAAGTATTGTTACCTACCCTTAGATTATCAGTGCAAAAGGGTAAGCTAATCAATTAACAATTGATAATCTGGTTAAAGATAGGCATAACTTGATCGACAAAATCTTCAAGCAAGATTGCAGATCGCCCTTCATGATTTCAACCAAGTCGAAGATCTATAAAATTTTATAGTTGAATTCAATCTGTAAGTCGGTTGAACAGGATAATAATTCAAAAGACTAACTTTTGCTTGAACTGACTTGGATAGTATGGTTAAGGATTATTATCAAATTTTAAAATTAAAGCGTAATGCCAGCACTGCGGAAATAAACAAGGCATATCATCAGCAACAACAAGCCTGGAGTAATTATCTTAATACTGCTGATTCCAAGGGTCGCCTGAAAGCTAAACAGATGTTGAAAGAATTAGCGATGGCGAAAACAGCGTTATTGAAAACCAAAGGATATCAGGGTAATCAACGCCCATCACCTCGTCGGCAAACTAATCGCCAAGAAATCTTTTTAGTGAAGTGGTTCAAACGCGGGTCGAACATCATAGTTAAAGGCGTGCAGGGAGCGACGATAAGTATCTTAGGAATTGTCATCGCAGTTATTTGGAAGCTAGGAGAAATTGCTTTCAGAATTCTAGCCACTATTTTTCTTGGATGTTTATTTATCTTGGGACTCGTAATCCTCGCTGTGCAAGGACTAGCTTGCAATTATATCTCCATGGGCGTAGTAACTTTTGTTGTTTACTCTCTCGACAAAAGAAAAGCTCGCTTGGGTCTTTGGCGTATTCCTGAAAAGCAGCTTCATTATCTCGAACTGATTGGGGGCTGGCTTGGTGCTTTTTGTGCCCAGGTGAGTTTACCCCATAAAAGCTCAAAAGCTAGTTATCAGAGAGTTTATTGGCTGATCGTCTTCTTTCATCTCTCATTGTTGTTACTATTTGTCCCCCCATCTTTTTCCTATGCTATTCCCCAAAAATATATCTTGGTGCTGAATGTTTGCTTGTTGTCAGTGAGTTTTGTTGCTATTAAGCAAAAAGGTGAAATTATTTGACAAATTACAATCTTATTTCAAATGGATAGAGAAATTGTCCGATAAAAGTGCGAGGCAGCTTGTTCGTAGTACCATACTCCGCTGGCCAATATTTGCCTGGTAAATGATAAGTCCCAAAAATACGGTCAAATAGAGGCGTGTGGGCGGCGTAGTTAGTGTCGATCGCTGGTTGTTCAGAACTATGATGCCAATGATGATATTGAGGGGTAACCATCAGGTATTTGAAAATACCCCAAGAAAAACCGAGATTACAGTGAATTACAATTGCCTGCAAAGCGGCGATCGCTACATAAATATCTAATGCTGCTTTATCTGCCCCTAAAAAATACAGTGCCAGCATAACCAGAGTTCTTTCAATAAAAACTTGAGTTACATGGGAGCGAGAACCAGCCAGCCAATCCAAGGTTTCTACGGAATGGTGTACCGCATGGAAAGCCCACAGTCGAGGAATCTCATGATAAACACGATGTTCCCAATACAGTACGAAATCAGCACAGATTAAAACCACCAGCACCTGAATCGCTAAGGGTAAGGACCGTACCATATGGTGTAAATTGTGGTTCATTGCCCACTGAGATTGAGCCACCACAAAATTACCGACCAAAAGTACCGCTGAAATTAAAAGATGATTGAAACAAAAGTACCCAAAGTCGAGTTCCCATTCATCTCGCAGAATTAATTGATAGCGATATTTGGGAAAGATTTTTTCTAAAGCGGTAAAAATCAAGGTAGACCCCAAAAACGTCAAGATTAACCAATCTACTCCCAAAGATAATGGTTGTGCTTCAACTGAGCCGAGGGGAATAGTGTAACCACCTAAAGCAAAGCCAACCAAGGTAAAAATCATCCCGCTAATGCCCAGACGTTTTTTACGGTTAATGATCAGAGTAATTGTCCCTAAAAATAGCGACAGCCACATACTGTATTTCAATACTTCTTGCAGCAACTCGGCATCATAACCTGCCCTCAATTCCCTGGTAGTCAAATAAGCAGGATAGCGGTAAGCCAACACCGCAGCTAAACTCATGCTACCCAGAAACAATGAACCGTAACCACTAATTCGTCCATTGCCAATTCTAAACTCCCGATCAGGTCTGGGAATCACCTCCCTGGGACGATATTGATAGCCCATCACCTCGAATCTCCAAACTTAAAAACATCCAATTGAGCTATGTCTTATCAAAAAAGCTTTTAGTTGTTAGCTTTTAGCTTTTAGCTTTTAGCTTTTGGGCTTAAGACCTCTATCAACATTATTGATTTTGATGATCTTCAACTAATGGTGGGACACAACCCCCTCTAATTGCTAAGAGCTATTGAAGTCATTTTGTAGCTTATTGGCTTTTTTCAATATACTATTCTGTTTTGATTGTCTGAAGTGTTCAGTGTCACTTGCTTGATTGACACCATAGGCTAATTATTAGACTTCTTGTATGATTCGTCTATTTTCGCTATGCAAGCAAATCAACTAAAAAGCTAAAAGCTAGGAGCTAGGAGCTAATAGCTGTGTACAGATTACTTGTCGGTTTTATATTTCAAATCAGCAACGTCGTTTAATCCAATTAATCAGGATGGGATTTACAATTTCTGGGGCTTCATCCTGGGGACAATGACCCAAACCTTCTAAAGGAATAAACTCATCCACAGTGGAGATGTTGGCTAATTCTCGACCCATTGCGACAGGTTCCCAAGGATCTTCTGTTCCCCATAGTAAAACTGTCGGACAGGTGAGACGGGGAAGTAAGTCTTCGGGTAAAGGGCCTTGGGAATAGCGGGTAAATGCCAAAAAAACAGCTACTGCGCCTGGATCTTGGGACGGCTTCATCAGAATCTCAATTAGTTCATCGGTAACGGCTTCTGGGCGACGATAAGCTTGGAGTAAAATTTTGCGGACAACTTTTGGTTTGGCAATCTGTTGAAAAAAGAAGCGACCAATTTGTTGATTACCTAATATCTGCTGCATGACCATCGAACCATAGTTACGATACCAGGGTAAGGTCACTCGTTTGCGATCGTGCAGCAGTCGAATTGAACAGTTGAGGGCAGCGACTCCCAAAGCTAATTCTGGATAATCTACTGCCGTTTGCATGACGACAATACAGCCGATGGAATTGCCAATTAAGAAAGCA
>JBJOPG010000157.1:0-11200 GCA_046050865.1 Cyanobacteriota bacterium | reverse complement strand
TGTTTGCTCTTCTGGTGTCATGCTTTGTTTAAAAGAGTTTTTTCTTGATATTATTCTAATCTAAGCATTTCTACTTACTGCAAAAGTGGGATGCTCCCATTTAGATCTTCAATTACATAAAATAGATGATTACCAGTATTCAGATACAGAACAAATATTTAATGCTTTATATAAAGCGACTCAAATTTTGGAGCAAACAGCATCACAACATTTTATTTGGGTCACTGGACTAATTCACAAGGAGGCTTATTTTATAACTCCTAATATCCAATCAGTATTCAATGATTCTCTTCTTGAACCACGATATAAAAATAATCTAATTTTACTTGAAAAGTTATATTTAAAAATTTGTCATGAAATAATTGAAGATTTAGATCTTAAAAATAACTATACTAAAGTTGTCAATCGTATTAATTATTGTGAGCAGATTGATTGTTGTAATATTGAGAAGTTCCAATCTTCATGGGAAAAAGAATTTAACCAAGCTATTCAAGCTGTAGATAGTCGAAGAATCAGAGAATTGGTATTTTTATTGCTGACAATTAGAAAAGCTAAGAAATATTGGAATCAAATTGAACCAGCAAGGGATTGGACTCGTGGAACTGAAAAATTTAGAGAGCAACTCTCTCTAGAAATAGGCGAATTTTATTCTAGACAAGACTGGAATGATCCTGATAATCACATTCCTTTTTTTTTCAAAACTTTATATAAATTTGCGTGAGCCAGTTTTTCCTTGGTAGACAACGAACAGTAAGCGATGGACAATATACTACTACTATTACTATTCGCCAGAACTTTAAGTATCGAAGCTAGTTAAATATGTTTTTTGTTTAGCGATCGCATTTTCAGGAGTGGTGGCGATGGAGCAATCTAGTCTGACGGCGGAAAGGATAGATTTCCACTATAGTTTGTTGGGTTTTAAGCTTCAGGTGAAAGATTTGACAACTTTTGCCGAGACGGGAGAGGTGAGTGATAGTCTGAATTACTATTTTAGATACATTCCAGACAAGCAAACTCAGCAGTTACGGAAGTTTCTCCGACAGAGTTATGATGTCGATCCTGTGTTAGTCTACCGCTATTCTCGAACTTCGGCGGGAATTACAATGCTGCAACGGATCGGGGAGATTATTCAACTGCCTGGTAATATTAATGGTTTTTATGGCTTGCGAGGGGCGCTGGTTCAAACAGCACAGTCTCATGAGGGGATTAACTTTGTGGATTTTCTACAACGCTTTCCTACAGATATCCAGCTCAACCTAGGAGAATTACTTCAGCTAGTTAAGCAGGTTGCTCATGCAGAGGAAGATACTAAGGCGTTTATCGCCAGTCTGTCACAACAAAAAGTTGAACCGAAAGATACTCAGAAAACCCCTCAGTTTCGTGATTTATCCCAGCCAGGTAATTATCAGGGGACTAAACAGACTCTAGAATTCTATGATCGTCAACGCGATCGCCATTTAGTGACGGATCTCTATTTACCTCAGCATCAGACCGATAAAATACCGATCATTATTGTTTCCAATGGTTTAGGGGCAAAACGCGATCGCTTTGAGAAATTGGCACGCTATTTAGTTTCTCGTGGCTTTGGGGTAGTTATTCCCGACCATCCAGGCAGCGATCGCGATCGTCAAAAAGCCTTTGTGAAAGGATTACATCAAGAAAATTTTGATGCCACCGAGTATATTGATCGTCCCCTAGATATCAGCTACATTTTGGATCAATTAGAACAACTCAATGGCGATCGCTTTGATCATCAGCTTAATTTAGAGCAGGTAGGATTCTTTGGCTATTCCATCGGCGGAACTACAGGACTTTCTTTAGCAGGGGCGGAGTTTGATTGGACTCAGCTAGCGCAAGATTGCGCCCAGCCCCTAAATCTGCTGAACATTTCGATTCTTTATCAATGTCGTGCTTTGGAATTGCCGAGAAATCAACCAAGGTTGAAAGATGATCGCATCAAGGCAGCCTATCTGTTTGTACCTTTTGGTCATAGTCTTTTTGGCAAACTCAAACAAAATAAGATTTCTATCCCGATTATGTTTCAGGTGGTGGATCAGGATTTTCTCACTTCCTTGTTAGACGAACAAGTACCGCTGTTTAATTCTGTGGGTAAAAATAACTATCTGGTGGTTTCCGAAAAGCTGCCCCATTCCAATGTCACTTTGGCAAAAGAGACGCAATCATCCAAATCAGATGCCCCGCAAGTAGCAAGAACTTATCAAAATCTGTTGTCTTTAGTTTTCTTTCAAAGTTATATTGCCCAAGATTCCAGCTATATCCCTTATTTAAGTAATGCCTATCTTCAGGCGATCGCCCAGAAACCCTATAAATTGCATCTGTTAGTTAATTAACTCCTAAGAAATAAATGAATCTGCTTAGGTGGGGAAAAGGGGAAAGGGGAAAGATTAATTGTATTTTGGTTGAACTTGGCTGATAAATCAGCTCTTGCGGGAATACTAATCAGAGAAATTTCCTAAAGTATTGAGTTTATCTTTATGTCTGTTCGCCTAAATAAAAAAGCCTATAAAATTATTGCTGCCGAAATAAATAGAGCCGCAGAAAAAGATAAGATCGCTGGGGAAGTTTCCCGAAAGATTGCCTTAAATCAACTTAAGCAACTAAACAATACCAATGGTAAACCCGTTACAGAGGAAGAACTAAAATACTTAATCAGTGATCTATTTCCTGAATTTAATCCCAAAGTTATCAACAAAGCGATTCGCGTTAATCGTCCTCCCAGTGTTTTCTGGTGGATACCAAAAATGATTTTGGGCTTAGGGGGCGCGACTGGACTAGTTTGGATACTGAATTTACCTTACCCAATGATTCGTCGTCCTGTGGCGAGGACTGCACCAATTATACTTTTGCCAAGTTATCTGAAAATGGATCGCAACTACCGTGAAGCGATCGCGAAAGTCGAACAAGCAGATCAGTTGGTTAACCAAGCCACCAGCCTGGAAGATTTGAAGTTAGGTCAGGAAAAAGTTGACCAAGCACAAAAAAACCTTGATGCTTTACCCGTTTGGTTCTTAGGATATGAACCTCAAATGTACCGTTCTTTTTTTAGTTTTGGCTGGAAGTTTACTTTTGATGAATTTGAGGCAGCAAGAGCGAAAATAGGCAGAATGGATGCGAAGATTTTTCAGGAAATCAATGCTTATGCAAAATTTGAACAGGCACAGCAAGAAATTAACCAGGCAAAACAAAATTATCAGCAGCAGGAAGATCCTAGCGCTAAACAACAGGCAATATCTGCTTGGCAAGCAGGGATCGACAGATTAAATCAACTCCCTGGTGATACCGTCGCCCAGAAACAAGCAGAGAATAGTTATGAAGCATATCTTCGAGATTTTAGTCAGATATCAGGTTTGATCGCTGGAAATAGTCGCACCAATAAAGTTATTACGGTCGCACAACAGTTTCATAGTAAAGCAAGTACTAGCTGTGCTAATCCGCCCCATTCGGTTAATCGTTGGCAGGAGTGCGCTAATTTACTCAGTAGGGCAATTACTGTTTTAGAAAACGTCCCCTTAGAAGATGCTGGGTATTTAGAAACCCAAACGCAACTGGCAAACTATGAGGCGGAATTAAGCGAAATGCGTATTCGCCTAGAGGAAGAATCCTCATCCCAAAGAGAATATGACTCGGCACAACAAATGATTACCAATTTACCCAAATCTGTAGATCAAGATAATCGCGATCGCACTACCAGAGAAATTTTAACCATTATTAATCAGCTAGAAAAAGTTAAGCCTAAAACCACTGTCCATGCTAATGCCGTTGAGATGATGAATTTTGCCAACCAGAAACTGCAACAGTTACGCTAGTTACGCTAGTTAAACAGGTTAGATATACTCAGTAAATGTTCAATAATCATAACCATCGAGGTGCTAATTTTTGGTTAGGTATCAGCTTGCTGGTTCCTTTATATTATGGATTTTGCTTTTATTATTTTGTATTTAATCAGGAATATATCGTCCAAGATGATGCAAGACAGCATGTAGTTTGGCTACAAAGATTTGTTGATGCTGATTTATTTCCCAATGATTTAATTGCTGGCTATTTTACTGGACTTGCTCCCATTGGGTTTAAATACTTATATTTATTGGGAGCAAAATTTGGTCTTGAGCCGATCTTATTAGCTAAACTCCTGCCTCCAATCTTAGCTATTATTACGACTATTTATCTATATTTATTTACTCTGCAAATATTTCCTAAGCCTTTAGGGGGATTGATTAGCAGTTTATTAATTAATCAACTGATCTGGCTCAACGATGATCTGGTTTCGGCAACGCCTAGAGCTTTTATTTACCCCTTGTTTGCGGCTTTTTTATATTACTTGTCCCTAGATGCTTTAATTCCCTGTGGAATTTTAATGTTGTTGCAGGGTTTATTTTATCCGCATATTGTCTTGATTGAGATGGCAATACTCAGTCTGGGATTGCTCAGATTCAAAGGTAAGTTGATCATTAATTTTACCCAGCAAAAACAACCATATATCTGGTGGATTATAGGATTGATAGTTACGGCGATCGCTCTTTATCCCCTGACTCAAAAACCCCCTGAATTAGCCACTACTGTCACCGCTGCACAAATGCGACAAATGCCAGAATTTAACTTAGGCGGGAGAAGTCCTTTTTTTGGTGTTGGCTGGCTTAAATATTGGTTGGCTGGCTCTAGTGGTCTAACTTTACCCTTATTTCCCACAATAGTTTGGAGTGGATTAGCATTGCCTTGGCTATTAACTAAAAAAACACCAATTACCAAATTAATTACCAAAAAAATAAATATTTTAATTCGAGTAATAATGGCATCTCTGTTGATGTTTAGCTTGGCACATATATTATTACCAAAATTACATTTACCTAGCCGTTATACTTATCATACGATTCAGTTTGTGTTGGCTACATCAACAGGTATTGTTTTAACTATTTGCTTAGATTTAGCTCAAAGGTGGTTCAAATCCAAACAACAATTAAATTTAAATTTAAATTTGTTAGCCAAAACTAAAATAGCACTGGTTACTCTATTTACTCTAACAGTAATTATTATCCCTGCTATTCCCTATGTATTTATCAACTGGTTTCAAGATTGGCGAGTAGGTACAGCCACAGAAATATATCAATATCTAGCCCAACAACCAAAAGATATCCTGGTGGCATCTTTAAGCACCGAAGTGAATAATATACCCGCCTTTGCCCAGCGATCTATTTTAGTGGGAGATGAGTTTGCAATGGCGTACCATCCTGCTTATCATCAGCAAATCCAAGAAAGGACAATAAATTTATTACAGGCTCAATACAGTCCCGATCTCAAAGTTTTGCAGTCTTTCATTCAGCAATCTGATGTAGATTATTTACTGCTGGATGACAATGCTTTTACTGCTCAATATTTATTAAACAAAGATTGGTTAATTAATAGCTCCTGGTCAGAGCAAACCCAAAAAGCGATCGCTCAATTAAAATCAACACAGACACCGGCATTATCCGCCATCCTGCCAGCTTGTGTAGTTGTCTCCAGCGACAATTTAAAACTATTACCAAGTTCTTGTATCTTAGAACAAAGCTCCTAGCTCCTAGCTCCTAGCTCTTAGCTCTTAGCTATAAGCCAATCAGAACACTGACCCCTTTTCCCTTTAACCTTTGCCCAATCTTCACAAATCAATGAGCGCGTAACATCAGTTATTGATCGATTAACTTCCAAGCCATGATATCGGCGAATAAAGTTTGATAACCCGAAACGTTAGGATGCAATCCATCTTCTCCTAACTGGCTGTCGATCCAGTCTGTACCTTTAGCTAGCCAAAGATCAAAAATATCTAAGTAAGGAATATTTCTTGCCTGACAAGCCTGGAGAGTTGCTTCTTTATAACGATATTGATCTAGATGATTGTAATAAAGACAATCCATAAAAGGCATTTTTGCTTCACTTACAGGAGTCATACCGATGAACATCACAGGGCAAAGATGTTGTGCCACATCCAAGAGATAATCCAGATGCTGACGAAAGCTATCTAAGTCGGTATAGAGTTTCCCTGAAGGTTTACCTACCCTTGCCGAATCGTTTAGTCCCACAGATAGCAGAATCAAGTCAGGAACACGATTACGCAGTTCCCCTCGACAGTTAAACTCCTGTTCTAAGCGAATAGCAACCTGGTTAACACGATCGCCCCTCACCCCCAAATTATATAAAACATGTCCCGCCCCATCAGGGGACATCCATTCCCGTTTGAGCCTTTCTACCCAGCCCCCGCCAACATAATCACCATAGCCATAAATCAAACTATCCCCCAAAGCAATAACTCTTAAAGGCTGCTGGCGCTCTAACTTTTGGTGTAAGACCTGATCATTACTGGTGACAAAGCTAGAGTTGGGACTAAGAATAGTCTGCATATAATGAAATGAATAGATTAAAAATATTTAGCAACAATAATACACGATTATAATTTCAATGCTGTTGATCTGGAAAGCTGAAGTCTGCTGAAATCTAAAATTCGATTCCATGCCCACCAGCGATCGCGATCGCCATATTCTTGTTGACAACGAGGGCTGCTGACATAACCCACATGCCCTCCTGCTTTGGTTAGCACTAGATTCAATGCTTCATTCTGACCACAGACGGTTTTTAGCTGGGGAATAATACTAGGGGCAAACATGGGGTCATCTTCGGCATAGAGGATGAGAGTGGGCTTGTTGATGTGGGGCAAAATTTGCCAGGCACTGCTGGCGGTATAGTATGCTTCTACTGACTCAAAGCTGAGACGGGGAACAACTAATTCGTGGTCAAAACCCCAGATACTGTTGGCTTTTTCGATCGCTGACAAATCAAAATCCTGAGGATGATATTCAGCGATTTTCAGCACTAGTTTTTTTAGTTCTTTGGCGATCGCCCGTTCGATATATTTTCCTGTAGGATGTTTCACCAAGTAAGGTAGAGAAAGATTTGAGTCCAGGTTTGGACAGATGACGGCACAACCGGCAACTTCATCGGCGACTAAAGCACCATCTTCTGGCAAAAACTGAGCATAATAAATTCCCCAGAGAGCCAATTGTCCCCCCAAAGAATAACCCGTAAACCAGAAGGGAGCAGGACAGCCTAAAGTCTTGCTTTCCCGTGCAATACTAACAAAATCTTTCCCCTCATTGATGCCATCGGAAGTTAGAGTCGCAGATAATTTTGCCGACTCACCATGGGCGCGCCAGTCAAACAACACCACCGCATAATTCTGAGCATAAGCTTTTCTGCCCAAAATTTTAAGAAACCACTGATTATCGAGGGTACCTGTAATGCCATAGGTGGCAACAAATGTTCCTTTGGGGTTAGGGGGAATTGCTACCCAACCAGCCAAGGGGACTTCTCCTTGGGTAAATACAACCTTCTGATAGGTTGGTTCTGGTTCTTCTAGGGTTGATTCCCAGATTTTGCTTGAGCGCAGGGCAACATAGACGGTCATCAACAAACCGTGATCTAAAAACCAAGGAGGAGAATAGGAAAGATCGGACATTATTTGTTATTTCTTTGAGCGGTTTGGGAATAATAACGGTGTAAACCCTGAAATATTTTTTTAGTTTGGGTAACCGATGAATTTAATCAGAGTTTTTACCATTGCCAATAATGGTTTCAAAGAAGTGATGCGCGATCGCATTCTTTATTTTATTGGGTTCTTTACCTTGTTATTGATTTTGGCACAAAGAATCGTGCCAGAAATTGCAGCGGGTACTGACGACAAGATTTTGTTGGATTTTGGTATTGGTGCCATCAATATTCTGAGCATAATCGTGGCAATTTTTGTCGGGACGGCGCTGATTAACAAGGAAATTGAAAAACGCACCTTACTGATGTTGATTCCTAAACCGATCAGTCGTACAGAATTAATAATTGGTAAGCACTTAGGACTTACCGCTGTGTTGGGGGTAATGGTGACAATCATGATGGGGATCTACCTGGGAATGCTCAGTCTTTCCCAGATTGATTATCCGATGACGGCACTAATTACAGCATCGTTTTATTTACTTCTAGAGTTAGCCTTGATTGGGGCAGTAGCCATCTTATTTGGGGTATTTACCAGTTCGATCTTAGCTACCTTATTTAGCTTTGGTGTTTATTTAATGGGACACTTCAGCGAAGATTTGGTGGAATTAGGTAAACTCAGTAAAAATGCCAGTATTGAAAGCTTAACTACCAGTCTATATTTGGTGCTGCCTAATCTTTCTCGACTAGATCTCAAGAATGAAGCGGTTTATGGTTTACTGCCCAGTTCTAGCGAACTGATGGCTCACGCCACTTATGGTCTGCTTTATACTGTTTTGTTACTAATCCTGGCGATTATGATTTTCGCTCAAAAAGAATTTTAAGTAATAACACTTAGTGAGAGTTAGTATGTTGATACAATATTGTAGTCATAGTTTTTTGTTCAATTCATAACCTCAATACTTAATTTCCCTCTTGAGAGACAATAAGTAAAAGTTTGTATAAAAATGGGATTATTCAGGAAAATTGGCAGATATTATGAAAGCGAGTTCATTGAAGATAAAGCAATTATCTAAGCCGTATTTGTTACTATGGTAGAAAGTTCTGGGTCGATTTTACAGCTACATTCAAAAACCGTACTCAGTACAGTGAACCTTCTTATTGTTACCAGTCAGTTAGCTAACTTCGAGACGATCGCCAGTTGCTTAAACACAGCCAACATCAGATTTACCGCTGATTTAATTGATTCGGAACAGATAAGTGATCGCTCACCTGCTGGCAAATATAGTGCGATTTTATATGATTACACCATTAATGCTGATGATCACCAGCTAGAATCCTTAATTGAAAAACTTCAGTGGTGGTGGCACCTCTATCCCGACACTCCCCTAATTCTCATTACCGATATTTTGGGGGATGAAGCGGCAGCAGAATTAATTCATTCAGGGGTCAATGGTTATGTCCTCAGGCACAAACTATATCAACTCCCTGAGATCTTGGACAAGTCTTTATTCGATTTTGCTAGTAGACAGGCAATAGTTAAACAGCAGCAAGACTTAATCAAACAACAGCAATATAAATTGCAGGAATTACAAGCGGAAATAAAAGGCTATAGCGATGCCGCAAAAATTCAAGCTATGGGATTCAACCAGCAGCAGCAACTGCTTATACAAGAGCAAAATAAAATACAGCAGCTGGAAGCAGAGGTTCAATCCTGGATTGATGATGAGCACACCAAGCAAGAACATCTGGCTCACTTAAACCATGAATTGCGTAGTCCTATTTCTTCGATGTTAGGTTTTGCAGGAATGCTCAAAGAGCAATATTATGGCAAGCTGAATGAGCGCCAAATGCGATATGTCAACGCCATGCTCAGTGTTGGTCAATATATGTTGGACTTGGTTAATAATTATCTGGATATTGCTAAAATCGACGCTAATAAGCAAACTTTGGAGCTAGAAAGATTAGCGATCGCCGAAGTTTGTCAGAATGCCCTGTTTTGCCTAGAAAAGAAAGCCGAACAAAAAGGACTGGAGTTAAACTTCGACCTAGATGATGATCTTGATTTTTGTACTGCGGACTCCCGTTGCTTGAGACAAATTCTAATTAATCTACTTAGTAATGCAATTAAGTTTACCGACAGTGGAACTATTACTCTACAAGTCAAGCAGGATACAGAGTTTCTTTACTTCGCTGTAATCGATACAGGAACCGGAATATCGGCAGAAAATATGACCAAATTATTCCAGCCATTTCCTCAGATTAGTAATCATCAAGAAAGCACTGGGTTAGGCTTGGCTCTATCGAGAAAACTAGCTCGGCTTCATCATGGAGACATTGTGGCAACTTCCGAATTGGGTCAAGGTAGTTGTTTCACCTTGAGTATTCCTCGATTCACTGAACAGTAATTCAATTAATTTATTGAACACTAAATTTTTTTCCCTTTTCCCTTTTCCCTTTTCCCTTTTCCCTTTTCCCTTTTCCCTTTTCCCCTTTCCCAGCCTCAGCAGATTAATTTGTTTCTTAGGAGTTAATTTGGCTAGTATAAAAGGGTGAAGGGTTAATTGATAGCTAAGTAATGAGGAATAAATGAGCAATAAATTAGAAAAATTGATCAGTTTATTTCAGGATATGGAACAGGCTTTGATTGCCTATTCTGGAGGAGTAGACAGTACCTTAGTCGCTAAAATTGCCTATGATGTTTTAGGCGATCGCGCTGTGGCAATTACTGCGGTATCACCTTCTCTATTACCTGAAGAATTAGTTGATGCTCAAACCCAAGCCGCACAGATCGGCATCAAACATGAACTAGTGGAAACTCATGAAATGGACAACCCTGATTACACTGCCAATCCCATTAATCGCTGTTATTTTTGCAAAAGCGAACTCCACGATACTTTAAAACCGTTAGCAATCCAGCGTGGTTATCCCTATGTGATCGATGGGGTTAACGCCGACGATCTCCAGGATTATCGTCCTGGTATCCAAGCCGCCAAAGAAAGAGGTGGGCGATCGCCTTTGGCAGAGATGGGGGTAAGCAAAACAGAAGTGAGAGAAATTTCCCGTAGTTTGGGATTAGCCTGGTGGGATAAGCCTGCTCAACCTTGTCTTAGCTCTCGTTTTCCCTATGGAGAAGCGATTACCATCACCAAGTTACAGCGAGTTGGGAGAGCCGAAATTTATCTACGTCAACTTGGTTATAGCAACCTGCGGGTACGTTCTCAGGAAGATACTGCCAAAATTGAATTACCAGCCGCAGAAATTACTCAATTTGTCCAGCAGGTAGATTTACCAGAGTTAGTCAAAACTTTTCAGGCATTGGGCTTTGTCTACGTTACCCTAGATCTCGAAGGCTATCGTAGTGGAAAATTAAATCAGGTTTTACTGTAACTTCTCTGGCGACGTTTTACATTTTTCGATATTCACCGAGAACATTCTAATCTCCACCCTACATTTTGATTAGTTTGAGCCGCAGACTAGAGCTTTTTTGAGCATCGGTTTTGGCGATCCCGAAGGGTAGGCAGAGCCTAATCGCTTTTGTCCTCTATAGCAAGCTTAGATTGAATCTAAATCCCCTAGCTCTTGGGTTTCTACACAATATTGACCAATAGTTGCATATTTATTTTGTTCTCTACATACATTAAATCATGAGGCTCATCACCCAAGAGTCTTAACAACAACAACAAACTACAAGAGGTAAAACAAATGATTATTTCCGACCTACAACACA
>JBJOPG010000156.1:0-10407 GCA_046050865.1 Cyanobacteriota bacterium | reverse complement strand
CTTTTTTTCTCCAACGGTCAAAGTATGAGATAAAGAGTGCGATCGCGGCACTAAAATTTACTTCACCATATCTAGATGATTAGGATTTCAGGGGATTTCAGGGAAGGAACCCACCTGAAAATAGACCTAAAAAAATAGATTTAATTAGTAGACGCTGACACCTTCTCAGCAAGATTACCTGGCACGTCTATAGAATTAGGAACAGCCGAGGCTTCGCCATTTAGAGTTACCACAACCGTGGTGTCTTGCTCGGGGAAGTAGGACATTTTTGCATTCCAACCAGTTACGCCACCAGTATGTCCTAAATCTTGACCGAGTTGAGGATTATTGCTGGTTACAAGTCCCAACCCATAGTCTGAACCTTCTTGTCCTCCAGAAACCATTTGCTCTAGGGTATCGGGAGCTAATAGTTCTCCCTTAAATAAGCCTCTGGAAAATCGACTCAAATCCGCTGAAGTAGTAACTATGCCACCATCAGCACCTGAAATTTGATAAGATTCATCGAATGTGTTACTAATGTCATCGAGTTTACCATCACCATTGATATCTGCGTAATTGCGAACATATCCACCAGGCACGTCTTCTTCAGGAGCATAAAAGGTATTTTCCATCCCTAATGGTTCGGTAATTCGCTCTCGAAACTGTTCACTAACCGTGGAATCAGTAGCTTGTTCGATAATCTCCCCTAACAATAAGTAGTTAGTGTTGCTGTAATTAAAATCAGAACCTGGTTCAAAGGACGCTGGCTGACCATAAACTGTAGCTATAAAATCTTCAGGAGTGGAGGATTTTTGAGCAAGAGGTGAGTTGATTTCTAATTTAGTTTTTAATAGAGGATCTGCAACTAGAGATTGAACAGCTGGATCAGTTAGAGATTCTGGAGTAAGTGGTTGATCTTTTAAGGATGCTATGGCATCACGGGTTTCAGTTGAAAGTTCTGGATCGTTAGCTAATTTAACTCTAACTGACGGATCGTTAATTGTATTTAAGTTATCTACTGCTAAGTAATCAGCAATTCCACTAGTGTGATTGAGCAGTTGTCGGACAGTAATGCGATCGCCGTTGGTAATTTGGCTGGCAGTATCGGGTAACCATTTGTCTAATGTGTCGTCTAAATTCAGTTTATTTTCTTGGGCTAACTGTAAAACAGTAGTGGCTGTAAAGGATTTGGTAATACTGGCAACATAAAACTGGTCATCGGGATTAAGAAACTCTCCAGCTTCTTGGTTTGCATAACCTTTAGTACCTTGCCAACTAGTCCCATCAGGGGCAATAACCGTTGCGGATACTCCAGGAAGATTAGTGTCTTCAGTACCTTTACTAATTTCTGTTTGCAAGGTCTCTGCTAATTTGGGGTCGGCAAAGATAAAGTCATTTTTACTTAAAGCATCAGCTTTGACTCCTTCTAGAATGCCGATATTTTGCTCACCATCGAAAATTGCTGCACCATCTTCACTAGCTTCAATTCTTAAGTTGTCAAAACTAGCTCCGATACGCAGTACTTTTATCTGATCTGTGCCGATTTCAAAGTCTTCGATCTTACTCGTAGCATTACCTTGAGGACTACCAATTCTAAATTCGTCTGCATCTTCACCGCCAGTCAAGCGATCGCCTCCGTCTTCGTCTACTAGAATGTCTTTACCTTCATTTCCCTGCACCTGATCTAATCCTGCACCGCCATCAAGATAGTCGTTGCCTTTTCCACCTGTGAGATAATCAGCTCCTGATTCTCCTAGAAGCCGATCATTACCGACATCTCCCACCAGAAGATCATTATCTGAACCACCGACAAGGGAATCATTACCTTGGTTACCAGTCAGGTAATCGATACCTGCACCACCATTGAGTAAGTCATTCCCCTCTTTGGCTTGGATTATGTCGCTGCCATCGTTGCCAAATAGTACGTCTTTACCTGAACTACCGAAGATTAAATCATCACCTTCTAAACCGTAAGTATTAAGGTCTGGTTGACTAATTTCAATTAAATCATTTTGCGCCGTGCCAGAGGTAGTAGGCATCATCGAGTTGCTATTCCCTGCATCTACTGTGGAGGGAAAATAGTCGTCCAAGTTAAAATTCTGGTCAAAATTGCCTGGATTTGCTTCTGAAACTAAATTAGGGTCAAGATTATTGTCTAACATGAGTTTAAAATTTTTTAGTGGTGTTACTTTGTAGTGCGATTTGCTAGGAGATCTTATTTGAGTTTTGTCTACAGTCGATTCAGGTTCAAGAAGCTGTGAATAACTGCTACAACAAGTGCGCTAATGAAAACAGCGAAATTAATTATCTGGACGTTAGTTGAACCCATTTGATTAAAAATCAACCTCGTTACCACGGCAGTCACTACTGTCAAGATTCCTACGGACAACAGATCGTAACCTGCTACCCGATTTGCTGAATACCAAATTCCCTCGCTTGAGAAGGTTTTAGCAACTCGGAATCCATACCATTTATTGGGTGGGACTTTTTCAAGAATGAGGGGGATGCTCATGCTGATAAAAAGAAGTCCCACGAACAACCAGAGAAAAAGCGTATTCTTCATGATTATGCTGATAAAATTTCTTCAGTTTTTTCAATCGCACTATCGCGACCATTGGCTAAGTCTTCATCTGTAAAGACAGGTACTTGTACATCGGCTGGAATGCCCTCTGTCTCAAAGTTTTTTCCTTCTTCAGTAAAATAAAGTTGATTGCCTAGACCAAATTTCCAGCCGTTAGGAAGAGTTTTTGTGAGTACCGAGGAGAAAACACCTTGGGTATTCTCACCGACCCTCACCACATCTTGTTCTCGTCCAATCAATGATTCGGTAAATGATTCAGCTGCGCTGGTGCTATAGCGACTGGTCAAGAGGGTCACATCGCCCAGAAATCCAGGCTTGTCGTTGGGCTGAATCGTAACAGATTGTGGCTCGGTAAATTGAGAAGGGTCGTTGGGGTCGTTACGAGTTATCCCTGTGTAGGCTAGATAGGGTTTGTCCGCGAGGCGGGAAGCAATCTCTAAAGCTAACTCATCGGAACCTCCGCCATTCAAGCGCAGATCGATCACCAGATTCTCGGGTTGATCGGGTTGGCTAAAGATGGTATCGAGAGCCGTGTTTAACTCTGCCAAGTCATCCTCAAACTTGCCGCTATCCGTATATTCTCCAAAGCTATCAATTCGCAAATAGCCCGCACCTGAATCTAGCTTTCCGTAGGAAATATTGCCATTGCCCCAAGATTGTAGTGGTTCGGATAAATATTGGTCAGTAATTCCCTTGATTTGTTCAATTTTTTGCACCGCTGCCTCATAGTCAGTATCATCCCTCTCTCCTCTAAAAGTTTTGCCGATATCTTCGGCGCTAATTCTTGTGTGAACATCATTAAGAGGCTCGATCGCCGAACTAAGAATTTCAAACAGTTGTTCTGGTGTTGTCTCTGAGGTTACTTGCGGTCGATATTCTTCTCTAACTGCTTGCCAATCTACATCTTTGAGGGGAAACGCAGCATAGTTTTCAGCAAAAGTATCCCAGAAAACATCAAAATTCGTTAGAGGATCGTTAGGGGTTGGTTGCTCACTAACTTCTGGTTTTTCATCAATGCGCTGCAAAGTAATCTCCGTTGAATCACCCTCTATATCTACGGTCTTAACATCATCATCATTAGTTGATTTGATTTTTAAGTCAAATGCTGCTAAATCTGGAGTAGTCGCAGCAAAATCCACCTCTCCATCCCCTGGTGTCTGGTCTACGTTATTGACTGAAAAAGAAGGAATAAAACTGTTTTTAGTCACGTCAATGAAACTAAGTTCATCTCCTTTTGCTTCAACGATCCAGCCGTAGCCATCGGATTTCCAAAGACCTTGTAGTGAATCAGTTTCGCCTACTAAAGTCTGACTACCTTGGCGACCAAGTAATTTGTCTTGATCAGTATCTTCATCTGTAGCGTTGTCAATTGAATTGTCCCCTTCTAAACCATAAGCAGTGGGATCGAATTGACTAGTTTGAGTTAGATCGTTGCCAATGGTGTCATAGTCAGTAAGCATCATCGAATTACTATTTGGATCAGCTGTAGTGGGGAACAACTCGTCCAAGCTAGAATTCTGGTCAAAATTGCCTGGGTTTGCTTCTGAAACTAAATTCTGGTTAAAATCGTTATCTAGCATAAGTTAAAAACTTTTCGTTGTGTAATTTTCCAAGGCGATTTTCTGCGCAATATTGCGATTAACTTCCTCACTTCCGAAGGCGATCGCTAGATGATTTATCGACAATTGCTTGAGGTTTCCACTCAGGAGGGCCAAAAAGACTCTTTAATACTTCAGATTTGGTTTTTGAACTGCGTAAATACGACCAAATCTTTTGGTATTCAATAAAGTTAATTACGATTGGATTGCAAGTATCGATGTTTTCAGTTACTCCATATTTAACCTTTTCTTTTTCTGGCTCGTAAGTGCCAAATAGTCGATCCCAAATAATTAGAATCCCGCCATAATTTTTATCTATATACTGGTGATTAGAGCCGTGATGAACGCGATGATTGGCAGGGGTATTGAAGATACGATCGAGTATGCTTAATTTGCCGATTTTTTCAGTGTGAACCCAGAGTTGATAGGTAAGCACAAAACCGCTAGCAAATAAGGTTTGAGTGGGATGAAACCCCATTAATACCATAGGAACAAAGTAAAGATTGTACAAAAATATAATCTCGACCCAACCCAATCGAAATGTCACTGTTAAATCAAAATCAGTGGAGCTGTGATGAACGGCATGAGAACTCCAAAAAAATCTGCTGCGGTGTTCGAGTCGATGTAACCAATAATAAATAAAATCGGCAATGAAGATAGCAGCGATTGTCGTTCCCCAATCAACTTCGAGTTTAATCAAGCTAAACTTGGATGCAAAAAGTAGTAGGCGATCGCTGATCAAAGCGATTGGTAGATAATAAATTAAGCTTTGAATAACGTTGATGGCGTAGTTAGCAGCACTTTGTTGATAGTCTCGCTTTTTATTAGTAAATAAATCAAAAATTACTTCCCCAATGGTTAGGTTAAACAGCCACAAGCCATATTTTTCCACCCCATTTTCTAATAGGGCTAAATGGGGATTTAAATGGGCGATCGAGTAATCTATAATTTCCATGAATTATGAGTTTTGTAGAGAGTTTGGGATGTTTGATTTCAAAATTTTCAGGATTATGCTGCTAGAATTTCTTCAGTCTTTTCAATCGCACTATCGCGACCATTTGCTAAGTCTTCATCTGTAAAGACAGGCACTTGTACATCGGCTGGAATGCCCTTTGTCTCAAAGGTTTTTCCTTCTTCAGTAAGAAAAAGCTCATTGCCAAAACCAACTTTCCAGCCATTAGGAAGAGTTTTTCCTAACACATCGGAGTAAACACCTTGAGTAGTCTCCCCTACCCGCAGAACATCTTCCTCTCGTCCTATCAATGATTGGGTAAATGTTTCAGCGGCACTGGTGCTATAGCGACTGGTCAAGAGGGTCACATCACCCAGAAATCCTGGTTTGTCGTTGGGCTGAACCGTAACAGATTTTGGATCGGTAAACCCAGAAGGGTCGTTGGGGTCATTGCGAGCTATCTTTGTATAAGCTAGATAGGGTTCGTCCGTGAGGCGGGAAGCAATTTCTAAACCCAACTTATCCGAACCTCCTAGATTCAAGCGCAGATCGATCACCAGATTTTCGGGTTGTTCGGGTTGACTAAAGATAGTGTCGAGAGCAGTGTTTAACTCTGCTAAGTCATCAGAAAAATTCCCACTATCTGTATATCCCCCAAAGCTATCGATGCGCAAATAGCCCGCACCCGAATCTAGCTTGCCGTAAGAAATATTGCCATTGCCCCAGGATTGCAGTGGTTCGGATAAATATTGGTCTGTAATTCCCTTAATTTGTTCAGTTTTTTGCCCCAGTGCTTCATAGTCAGAATCATCCCTCTCTCCCGAAAAAGTTTTGCCGATATCTTCGGCGGTGATGCTTGTGTGGGCATCATTAAGTGGCTCGATCGCCGAACTAAGAATTTCAAACAGTTGTTCTGGTGTTGTCTCTGAGGTTACTTGCGATCGATACTGTTCTCTAACTGCTTGCCAATCTACATCATCTTTGAGGGGAAACGCATTGTAGTTTTCAGCAAAATTATCCCAGAAAACATCAAAATTGGTCAGAGGATCGTTAGAGGTTGGTTGCTCGCTAACGGGTGGTTTTTCGTCGATGTGCTGCAAAGTGATCCCTGTTGCTGTACCATCTATGTCAAGAATCTTAACATCGTCGTCTGTGGTTGATTTGATTTTTAAGTCTAATGCTCCTAAGACTGGAATATTCACAGCAAAATCCACTTCTCCATCTCCTGGTGTCTCGTCAACATTATTCGCTGCAAAAGAAGGAATAAAACTATCTTTAGTCACGTTAAAAAAACTCAGCTCATCTCCTTTTGCTTCAACGATGTAGCCATAGCCATCGGATTTCCAAAGGCCTTCCAGTGAATCGGTTTCACCTGCTAACATTTGATTGCCGTCGCGACCAAGTAATTTGTCTTGATCAGTATCTCCATCTGTAGTGTTGTCGACTAAATCATCCCCTTCTAAACCATAAGCAGTGGGATCGAATTGACTAGTTTGAGTTAGATCATTGCCGATGGTATCATAGTCGGTCGGCATCATCGTATTACTATTTGGATCAGCTGTGGTGGGGAACAACTCGTCCAAGTTAGAATTCTGGTCAAAATTGCCTGGGTTTGCTTCTGAAAATAAATTAGGGTCGGAATTAGTATCTAACATAAGTTGAAAACTCTTCGTTGTGTAATTTTCTCAGCAAGCTTTTTAAGCTTCTCAAATCTTATGTTTTTGCTCGAAACTACCGCATGAGTCCAATCTCCCAAATCTGACCAATGCATTTAGGTCTTTAGCACTAAATCAACCAGTAATATTGGGACTAAGTACCCAAAATCTTCATTCGGGTTACAGAATTAAAAGTATGAGAGCAAGAGTGCGATCGCATAATGCTGAAGCGCAGATCGATCACCAGATTCTCGAATTGGCTAAAGATGATATCGAGGATTTTCTGAGCAACATTGCGTTTGATCAAAGCTAAAAAGCGATCGCTTAAGAATATTCTTGCCACCATGGGTCAGACTGAGATGGATCTCGAAGAGCGTTTGTGGTGCAATGGACTTCGCCTTGACCTTCATGAGCATAATACCAATCTTCAATCCAATTGACTTTAGTGCCGAGAGGGGTCAGTTTGTCTTCAACTTGTTTTTCAAACAAATCGACTCCATTTACAATTGGCCCATGCTGCCGAGGGGCGAGATACTGATCGTTGACAACTACTCCGTTAGCTACTCCAGGTGTCAATGCTGATAATTTATAATTGGCAGCATCTTCAGTATTTGCTGTGGTTTGCGGATTATCCTCAGATTTAAAAATTACAGGTAACTCAATTATTTCCGCATCTTTTATTCCTGTTTGAGCTTGGATAGTTTTAACAGATTCACTGATTTTTTGTTGCGCAAATTCATTGGCTTTTTGAAGCGATTGATCTGCTAATAAATTGTCTATGGTTGTTGTGGCAGGAACAAGTTTCGCACCATTTTCTGCTGTCTGAATAGTTTCTAAACCACTAAAGAGTTCGCTGTTTCCATAGCCGTTAATCTGAGCATCGCGAAGAACTCCAAAAGCATCATCGGGAGAAGCGATCGCCAGAGTCCAACCCCGTTCATTTGGTGCTGGCACAAAGCTTAAAAATTCATCGACATGTCCCACACCCAACCATGAAGTATCGAGAGTAATTGGATCTTGATATCCTTGACTCTCTAACATTTTCACAAAACTAGGATCGGGTTGATTTCCGGCAACGCTACCAAAAATCATTCTACCAACAGGATAATTTTCACCGTTAAATTGATAGGAGGGAATAGCCTCAAAATTTCCTGTGGAATTATAAGTATCTTGAGTGGCATTTTCAACATTTTCCTGCCAAGATTCACTAAATTGCTGAACTCCACCAATATCTTTTCCCGCTAATTCAGTAAAAACCGATCTTCCTCCCTCGCGGAGAGATGCAGTTTTCTCTTCATCTAGAAAGCCTTCAAGAGATCTGGAGGTATTTGCACTACGATAAAAAATATGCATGATCTGTTGACCCCCATCAGAAGAGGGCATAGCTGCATAACCAGGCTCAAAAATATCCTGAGTCCATTGATCGCCACTGGCATCGAGTAATTGTAAATTGGTAGGGGAGTTATTTGACTCAAGAGAGTTATCTATGTCTTGAATAAAGGCATTGTATCCGTCTTGGCTATTTTGCTCGGCTTTTTGTTGATCTGCCTCATTCAATTGAAACGATTGCGCCAGGCGAACAAGTTCGCGACGCTCTGGAGATAAGTCCTGATTATCTTTCAAAAGCTCTTCGATCGCCTGACGTTGAGAATCTCTTTCTGTCTGCTCAGGATATTTAGTTGCGTATAATTCTTGAACAGGCATGAGATTGTTCTGGAAAAGTACTGGAGAGACACGTAGCTTAACTCGATCGCTATAAGTTTGTTCGCCTGTTTTTGCTTCTAGAGTTAAATCGACAAACCCATCCCAAATATCTGCATCACGAACAATGTCTTTACCTTCAATTGCCAGGGATGCACCATTTCTTAGGTCAGATAATTGCAACGTTGTGTCATTGTCAATAGCAGTATATTGTCCATCTTTTTTTAAGAATATTCTGACGTGGGGTTGAGATTTTGAGTCAGTGTATAGTCGGACAGTGCTATCCTCTGGTGCATCCTGCCAGGGTTGAATTTTCAACTGTGCTAAATCTTTTTCATCTTCTGAACCATTAACAATTGAATCGTTAGCATCATTAAGTTTGGCAAGCTGCTGATCCCCTTCAATTCCTGAAGGTATTTGCGCATTTTGAAACTTGCCACTATCATCATCGAGATTGGGTAAGAAGATTGCTCCATGCTGATTATCCCAATTCTGTTTGCCTTCTTGATCGGAGTCATTTACTAATCCATCTCGATTGGTATCAGCTAATAGAGTTACACCACGATTTCCAGAGAAAAGTTGGTCATCTGAATTGACTACTCCGCAATTGACCCCACCATTGCCTAGAGGTATATGGCGATCGCTATTGTCCTGGTTATAAGAATTAGTCAGAGAATTATCAAACAAATTAGAGCGGTCTTGCCAATTTGTTTGACTAGTCTCAATTAAATCATTTTGCTCCGTGCCAGAGTTAGTAGGAATCATCGAGTTACCATTCCCTGTATCTACTGTGGAAGGAAAATACTCGTCCCAGTTAGAATTCTGGTCGAAATTGCCTGAGTTTACTTCTAAAACTAAATTAGGGTCGGAATTAGTATCTAACATAAGTTGAAAACTCTTCGTTGTGTGATTTTCTCAGCAAGACTTTTAAGCTTTTTCTAAGCTTATGTTTTTGCTCGAAACTACCGCATGAGTCCAATCTCCCAAATCTGACCAATGCATTTAGGTCTTTAGCACTAAATCAACCAAGTAATATTTGGGACTAAATACCCAAGTCCCTTCATTCGGGTTACAGAATTAAAAGTATGAGAGAAAGAGTGCGATCGCAATATAAATCTCTAATTTTCTTGATTGGATTCAAATGTAACTTCCGGATAATCTGAGGAAGGGGCTTCAAGTAAAGACTCTTCTTCATTTTTGAGATATTTATCGAAGAAAGCTACATTGTAGTCATTGATTATTGTTGTTCCGCGCTCTGGGTCGATCGGGGTGATTGAATCAGAATCTGCTAAGCTATTTAACGTTTCGGAATCAACTAAGAAAGGCAGATCGGAAAAAGAGGTGTGTGCCGTGCCATCAATAGTCACATTGTAGGCATCGTTTGGCAAACTCTCATAGAATGTTTGTCTTGATGGAGTTTGGGCGATACCTACTTGGTTGTTCAAGTACATAAATGGTTGGGTTAAGCTACCTGCTCTTGCTTCCGCTTTGAATAAATTACCATCCATATTGATCCCAGCATCAAAGCGAGAATCTTGAGCTAGCACTTCAATTGCAGTTGCGCCACCGAGAGAATATCCCAAAATACCAACATGTTCAAGATCTAGATGTTCGGTTAATATTCCTTGAGGATCGCTGGTATTGATCAATTCGAGCTGATCTAAGACAAATCTGGCATCCGCAGCACGAATATCAATACTTTCATTAAGTACTTCTGGACTAAGATCATCAAGCTTGGGAGAAGCTTCTACGATTCGTCCATCAGAAAATCCTGTTGCAAGAGTGTCATAAGTATGGTTAATGCCGACTACAACATAACCCTGACTAGCAAGCTCTTCGGCTTGGGCAGTACTGTCTTCAGCAGAACCTCCCGCTCCAGGGGAAAAAACTATCACAGGATAATCGGATTCAGTTTGAGCGATAGGGGCTTCAGCAATAGAA
>JBJOPG010000155.1:0-23965 GCA_046050865.1 Cyanobacteriota bacterium | reverse complement strand
ATCTATCTTCAGCCAGGAGGAGATTTAGCTGTAGATTTAAGCGTTGTAGAGCAAACCATTAAACAACTAAAAATCCCTGGTTTAATCATGAATTATGAAATGCGATCGCCAGATTCCCTCAACTTTGCTCCTCAGTTCCATCACCATTAAGAAAAGCTCTAAGCGATTTTAAGTTTCCCTAATTCCGAACTCCGAACTCCGAACTCCGAACTCCTAATGCCCCCATCCCCAATCCCCCAACAACTCGCTCTAATGCAGCTTGCCGATTCTTTTTTCCCCACTGGTTCCTTTACCCTTTCTCATGGGTTAGAAAGCTTGGTACAAATGGAAAAAGTTAAGTCCAAGGATGAATTACAGACTTTTTTAGAGTTATTGCTGCTTAATAAAATTGGCACGACTGATGTTGTCGCCCTGATTCATAGCCATCGCAGCCTTAATCATCAGGAAGATATTGCCGTCCTGAGACAGATTGAACGACAACTATTCGTACAAACGGCGATCGCCAAATATCGCGAAACTCAACGGCAGAGTGGCAGGGCTTTATTGATGGTGGCTCGGGCTACTTGGCAAGATCAACGCCTAGAAATACTCCAGCAAGAAGTGTCCCAGGGAAAAATGTACTGTCTACATCCTGTGATCTTTGGTGCTGTCTCAGCGATCGCTGGATTGTCAGAACAAAATACTGTCTTGGCTTTTCTCCATGGCTTAGTCACCAGTATCCTAAGTGCAGCGATTAGGTTAAGTATTTTGGGACATCTGCAAGCACAACAGATATTACGCCATCTGGCACCAGTCATGGAGAGGGTTTGGGTCACGGCTTCGGGGATGAGTTTATCGCAGATGTGGTCGGGGACTCCTTTCATTGACATCGCTCAGATGCACCACGAGCGACTAGATCAACGTTTGTTTACTAATTAACTAATTAACCAGGGAAATTAATACTAATGAGTTACTTTATGGATCGACGAGCCTATGCCGATACTTTTGGCCCCACCGTAGGCGATCGCGTCCGTTTGGCAGATACGGAATTATGGATTGAAGTGGAACGAGACTATACCAACTATGGCGACGAGGTTAAGTTTGGTGGCGGGAAGGTGATTCGGGACGGCATGGGACAATCTCCCATTTCCCGTCAAGGGGGAGCAGTAGATCTAGTGATTACTAACGCTCTGATTTTGGACTGGTGGGGTGTCGTCAAAGCGGATGTTGGCATTAAGGATGGTCGCATCCAAGCGATCGGCAAGGCGGGGAATCCCCAGATTCAAGACGGTGTGGATATCATTATTGGCGCATCTACTGAAGTTGTGGCGGGAGAAGGGCATATTGTGACGGCGGGGGGTATTGATAGCCATATTCACTTTATTTGTCCTCAGCAGATTGACACGGCGATCGCCTCTGGGATCACGACCATGATTGGCGGCGGGACGGGCCCTGCTACAGGGACTAATGCTACTACCTGTACTCCTGGGGCTTGGAATTTGCGGCTGATGCTCCAGGCGGCTGATGCTTTTCCGATGAATTTAGGTTTTTTAGGAAAGGGCAACAGCAGTAAACCAGAGGGACTAGTAGAACAGATTCAGGCAGGGGCAATGGGTTTGAAGCTCCATGAAGATTGGGGGACTACTCCTGCGGCGATCGATACCTGTTTGGGGGTCGCCGATGAATATGATGTGCAGGTGGCAATCCACACCGACACCCTCAATGAAGCAGGGTTTGTGGAAAATACCATTGCTGCCTTTAAAGACCGCGTGATCCATACCTACCATACTGAAGGGGCTGGGGGAGGACATGCCCCCGATATTATTAAAGTCTGTGGTTTAAGCAATGTTCTGCCTTCTTCTACCAATCCCACCCGACCCTTTACCGTCAACACCCTAGAAGAACATTTGGACATGTTGATGGTCTGTCATCATCTGGATAAAAACATTCCTGAAGATGTGGCGTTTGCGGAGTCCCGCATTCGCCAGGAAACGATCGCCGCTGAAGATATCCTTCATGATCTAGGGGCTTTTAGTGCCATTTCCTCCGACTCCCAAGCGATGGGTCGAGTCGGCGAAACCATCATTCGTACTTGGCAAACTGCCCACAAAATGAAGGTACAGCGAGGGGTTTTGTCCTCCTCCAATCCAGAAGTTGCCGATAACTTTCGGGCGAAACGCTATATTGCCAAATACACCATCAATCCTGCCATTATGCACGGTATTGCAGAACAAGTGGGTTCCTTAGAAGTAGGGAAGCTAGCGGATATTTGCCTCTGGAAACCAGCCATGTTTGGAGTCAAACCAGAAATAGTAATTAAAGGTGGGGCGATCGCCTGGGCGCAGATGGGCGATCCTAATGCCAGTATTCCCACTCCACAACCCGTATATATGCGTCCCATGTTCGCTAGTTTTGGCGGGGCGATCGCTGCTACTTCCCTGACCTTTATCTCTCAAGTCGCCTTAGATGCAGGGATAGCCGAACAGTATGGGCTGAAAAGTTCTGCCGTAGCCGTCAGCAATACTCGACAGCTGAGTAAAGCAGACATGAAACTGAATGATGCCACTCCTGCGATCGAGGTGAATCCCGAAACCTATGAAGTAAGAGCCGATGGCGAACTATTAACTTGTGAACCTGCTCAAAGTTTACCAATGACCCAACGTTATTTTCTCTTTTGATGTATGGTAATTCCAATTAATTGACCTATGCTAGCAGATGATGCAAGAACCGATAAACCTCGTAGGGGCGATTCGCGAAAAGCCCCTACAATATCGTGTGTTTTTTATTTGGGATGACTATACGTAAATTTCTAATCAAAAAAACCTTATTTGTTAATTCGTTCCTTGAAATCAATTAACAGTTGTATATTGTCGATCATGATACTTTTAAGGTCTTCCGTTAAAGGTAATACTCCTTGAGGGCCAAACCATTGGTCAAAGATGGCAACCGATTCCGGTTTCTCGTCCAGTAATCCCTGCATAAACTCGACTAAAGTGTAGTTAACGCTATTGAGAAACTGCGAGTTATTTTCTGGCACCATGCAAGCAATTCCTTCTAGAGAATAATCCCCTACAATTTGCCAATTTTCGCGGTCAGTGGCAGTTTGTAACCAGCTTTCGAGCAAAATTCCATCGGAAGCAAAAGCGTCAATTTTTCCGGTTCGTAGTGCTTCAAATCCCTCAGCTCGATCTTTGAGAATGACAATCTCTGCTTGAGGTTGAGCGTTGTGGATGACCTGTTCGTTAGTGGTTTGGGCTAATGCCCCGATGCGTAAATTGACCCAAGATTGAGGGTCACTATATTTATTTCCCCTTTTGGTTAACAGCCTGGTGCCTGCGGAACTATAACTAAAAGAAAAATCAATGAGGCGATCGCGTTCCCAAGTAAAGCTACTAGCATCACAAACTATGTCTACTTTCCCTGCCATCAGCTGAGGAATTCGTTCTTTCGGCTCTAGAGCAACCAGTTCCAGGTCGATTTCTTGATTGTATTCTGCTTCTAGCTGACGGGTAATTAATTCTAAAATATCAATAGAATATCCCACTAGTTCCCCTTGATCATTACGATAGGCAAAGGGCAAGGCATCTTTGCTGGTACCTGCGGTTAAGGTTCCTGTGCGAGTTATTTTTTCCACTACCGTCTCTGCTACCACTCCAGGAGTAGCCCAAGTCAGTAAACCGAAGCTGAGAAAACAAATCGCCGTTGATTTTGACCACAAGTAGCTCAACATTTAGATAGTGCCTTTTTTTGATGAGATTCGTTACAGTGTTAGACCAAAAATATCAAAATGTCAAAATACCTGGTTTAATTGCTGTTATTTCCGAATTTTCACCAAAAATATTATGATTTGTCAATAATTAGAAGAATTAGAGGAATAAAAATTTTGACTCGTATCTTTTTAGCGATCGCCTCAATGTTTGGGGGAATTGCAGTCGTGTTTGGGGCTTTTGCTAGCCATGCTTTAAAAGATCGCCTCAGTGCTAATTCCCTAGCTATTTGGGAAACGGGCACTAAATATCAGATGTATCATGCTCTGGCTTTAATGCTGGTAGCTTTGTTGATCTCTCGCTTTCCTAATGCGGTGCTGTTGGTGGTGGCGGGATATGCCTTCATTGGTGGGATCTTGATCTTTTCTGGTAGTCTTTATGGTCTAACTTTAACTGGCATCAAGTGGCTGGGGGCAATTACGCCAATTGGCGGTCTAGCATTGATTATCGGTTGGCTTTGTCTGGCACTGGCTACCTGGAGGCTGGAATGAAGAGTTGCGAAAGGTACTAAGCAGTTAGATTAAGGTTCCTCTAAGAGTAGATTATTCATCAGGATAGTGAAAACTAGCTGTAGAATCTTACATAGATTAGCGGATTATCGAACCAAAAAGATATTTCTAATATTTTCTAAGTTTTTTTATCTAAGTCTTTTTATCTGAGTTTTTTAAATTTATTAGCTCCAAAGCTGTTAGTAGATCCAGATTATGCGTATTGCTTTATTTACAGAAACGTTTTTGCCCAAGGTTGATGGAATTGTTACCCGCTTACGCCACACCATTGAACATCTTGAACGTAATGGCGATCGCGTCCTCGTAATTGCCCCAGAAGGGGGCTTAACGGAATATAAAGGAGCAAAAGTCCATGGTATTCCTGGGGTGTCCTTACCGTTATATCCCGAGCTAAAATTAGCCCTGCCGCCTCTAGGGACTAAAAATGCGATCGAGGAATTTCAGCCCGATTTGATTCATGTTGTTAATCCAGCATTTCTCGGAGTCGGCGGGATCTACTATGCTAAGACCATGAATATTCCCCTTGTAGCGTCCTATCATACTCATTTACCCCAATATCTTCAGCACTATGGTTTAGGAGCATTAGAAGGACTATTATGGGAATTGTTAAAGGCGGCTCATAATAAAGCCCGATTAAACCTCTGTACCTCCAGCGCCATGGTGAAAGAGTTGGTCAATCATGGTATTGAGCGAGTAGACCTGTGGCAGAGGGGAGTAGATACGGAGATGTTTCAACCTCATTTAGCTTCCCACCAAATGCGATCGCGTCTGACTCAAGGACACCCTGAAGATCCTCTATTGCTCTATGTCGGTCGGGTTTCCGCCGAAAAACAGATCGATCAGATTAAACCAGTTTTAGCAGCAATTCCCCAGGCTCGCTTGGCAATTGTCGGGGATGGGCCAAATCGAGAAGCCCTAGAAGCTCACTTTGCGGGGACTAAAACGAACTTTGTCGGCTATCTCCAAGGATTAGAATTGGCTTCGGCCTTTGCCTCAGCAGATGCTTTTGTTTTTCCCTCCCGCACCGAAACTTTGGGTCTAGTATTATTAGAAGCAATGGCGGCGGGCTGTCCTGTGGTGGCGGCACGCTCTGGGGGAATTCCTGATATAGTTACAGACGGAGTTAATGGCTATTTATTTGAACCAGACGATCCCCAGGGGGCAATTACCGCCACTAAATCTCTCTTGGAAGCCACCCAAGCCAAGGAAAAATTACGCCACAATGCCCGTCATGAGGCAGAACAATGGGGCTGGGCTGCTGCCACTCAACAGCTCCAAAGTTATTATCGCCGTGTCTTGGAGGCTGAATACAAAGTTTCAGCAGCTTGAATTTAATATTGCTAGAAGCTAAAAGCTAGAAGCTAAAAGCTAAAAGCTAGGAACGAAGCTAATTCACCCCAAACGTACTAAATGATTTATGTATATAGTGAGCTACAGTCTGGGTTTAGTTGGTTAAGGCGATATCAAGCTAAAAATCCGAGTTTTGCCTGTGTTCTGGGTTTTACTGCTACAGGACTTATTCCTGGAATTTCTGCTGCGGGAGCCACCCCCGAGGATCGCCAATACACAGCGATCGCCGATGCTGAATTTTTAGCCAAGGGTGTTCAGTCCCATTATCAGCATCCGTTACCAATTTTGACCGCAGGCATCTCTCCCACCTTTATTTCTCGTGCCGTAATAGAAGCATTAAACATCCCTACCTATATTTTTAACGCGGGTTTGCCCCATGCACCTACGGTAGATACGATTGATCTATCAGGGGTGGCGGCTCAATGTCTTACTTCTGGTGCAGCTATGCCTTTGCTCAAGGTACAGCAATTATTTGCTCAGGGTTTAGAGTGGGGCAATAAGCTAGCAGATACAACGGATTACTTAGTTATTGGCGAATGTGTAGTGGGGGGAACCACTACGGCTCTAGCTCTGTTAACTGCTTTGGGTGTGGAGGCACAAGGAATGGTCAATAGTAGCCATCCTCATTGCAACCATGAACAAAAATGGTCAATAGTGACCAGGGGTTTATCCCAGCTAGACTTACACCAGAATCAAGATCCTCTCCAATTGGTAGCAGCGGTGGGAGACCCGATGCAGATTGTCGTGGCGGGAATGGCGATCGCCGCTAGTGAACGTGTTGGGGTGATGTTGGCGGGGGGAACGCAAATGTTAGCTGTCTTTGCCCTAATCAAAGCAATTATCGATTGTCATCATCTATCGCCGCAGTTATCGAACATCGTGGTGGGGACAACTCGTTGGGTAACAGAAGATCCAACGGGAAATACGGTGGGGTTAGCAAAACTTGTTGGTGGAGTCCCCTTGCTAGCTACTGGTTTAAGCTTCGCCACTTCAAGATATCCTAGCTTACGAGCCTATACCCAAGGATACGTTAAAGAAGGTGTGGGTGCAGGAGGCTGCGCGATCGCGGCTCACCTCAACCAAAATTGGACTTCCACTCAATTACTTACTACCATTGAAAGTTCGTTTGCTCGTTATCGTAGTCTAAGAATGAATTCTATAGGTTAATAATTGTTCTTCCAAGGCAGCAATGCGGTTATAGGCTGCGGTAAGTTGGGCGGTTAGACGACGGATTTGCGTGTCTGGAGCAAGATTATCACTACTAGAGTTAGTGCTGCTGATGCTACTGGTATCATCCACCAAAACATCTTTGTGAGTTAGCTGATATTCTGAGTCATTAACCTGTCTGCCATTTTTGTTGGCACTGGAAGCAAAACTAGGGAGGGAATAAGATTCCTGTTCAATGCGCCCAGAAGACTGATTAGTCAACCCTTTAACTTGAGTCCCAATTTCTTCAATCAACTGGTGTAAGCAGTCTATCTTTTCCCGTAATTCACTAACTTGTATTTGTAATGTATCCATATAGTTCTGATTAATTTGAATTATTTTTGATCTGTTTTCATGCTAGAAGAAATCTTCTGAATAATCACGACTATTCCTGATTCATTTAACAATTGCTCAACTTATTTTGATAAAGATTTTTATCTTACTCAAAACCTCTAATCTCAAGGCATAATTGCCTTAAATTACCTGCAAAATATACAAGTTATCTGCGAAAAAACTAGACATTTTTTCTAAGTAAATGTACTTTCATCTTTTTTTTGTTTAGAACAGTAATGAATTACCAGTTTTCACGCCGTTATTTTCTTCGTTCTACTGCTGCTGTGGCTTTATCGCAACTCCTATCAGGCTGTGGGGGGGGAAGCTCTATTGCTCAAATCTTACTTTTAGAAAACTCTATACCTCCGCAATCTATCAGAGATTTTCGTAAATCATTAACTAAAAATAGCAAAATTCAATTTGTTCCTCAAACCCAGATTCTACAGATCTTTGATTCCCTCGCTGCCCTGAAAAACGATCAAAAGCCAGAGCAAAAAGTAAAGAATGCGATTAATAAATTATTGCAGCGAGCTGAAGTTTATCCTAGTTTGACTACTTTGGGAGATGGGTGGTTAGCCAGTGCAATTAAACAGAATTTGATTCAACCTTTGTCGAGTAAATCTTTGCTTAATTGGCAGAAATTACCTGTATCTTGGCAAAAATTAGTACGGCGTAATGCGCAAGGAGATTTAGCAGATGATGGTGCTATTTATGGCGCACCTTATCGTTGGGGAAGTACGGTAATTGCTTATCGTCGTGACAAATTAGAATCTCTCAATATAACTATTAAAGATTGGCGAGATCTTTGGCGACCAGAATTACGCGATCGCCTTTCTTTATTAGATTCTCCTCGGGAAGTGATTGGCTTAACTTTAAAAAAATTAGGACAGTCCTATAATCTCAATGATTTAAACTCGGTGGATAATTTAACAACCAAATTAGAAGCTGAATTATTAGCTCTTCATCAACAGACAAAATTATATAGCTCGGATCATTATCTTGAGCCTCTGACTTTAGGTGATACCTGGGTTGCAGTGGCTTGGTCAACGGATATTTTGCCTTTGCTCAAACGTTATCCTGAGATTGAATTTGTCATTCCTGAATCGGGGACAGCTCTCTGGGCAGATCTTTGGGTTAAGCCTCAATTGCCCAAAGTTTTATTAGCAGGGGATAGCGCCGATAAGTCTAATCAGACTAAGACTGCGGCAGAATGGATTGACTATTGCTGGCAACCGCAAACTGCAAAGCAAATATCTTTATTTACTGATGGGATTTCGCCAATTCTGGCTACTTTGCCACCCCAAGAAATCCCCAAAGACCTTCAGGACAATGTTTTTATCAATTCACCAGTTTTGCATTCAGACCAGAGCGAGTTTTTATTACCCCTGAAACCTGAAACAGAAGAGCAGTATCGAGATTTATGGCTTAAAGTTAGGAAGTCTTGATGATTTAGGAGTAGGGAATTGGGGAATTGGGGAATTGGGGAATTGGGGATTAGGGGATTAGGGGATTAGGGAATTAGGGAATTAGGACATATCTATTTCAATCCCTGACACGTAATCGATCCAAGAGCTAGAAGCTAGAAGCTAGAAGCCAAGAGCTAAAAACAATGAATTCAAACGAGATTAATCCACAACAACAGTTAGCTAGAAAGAAATTTCAGCAGATTTGGGGCTATGAGGATTTTAGACCGCCGCAAGGGGAAATTATCCAAACTCTGTTATCAGGTCAGGATGCCCTGATCATTCTGCCGACTGGGGGTGGTAAATCGATCTGTTTTCAGCTTCCCGCTCTATTGCAAACTGGCTTGACACTGGTAGTTTCGCCTTTGGTGGCATTAATGGAGAATCAGGTTGATCAACTACGGCAGTTGGGTTTAGCGGGGGCATTACTTCATAGTGAGTTACCCAGAAGTGAAAGACAAAAAACTCTACAGGCGATCGCCAATCAGGAATTAAGTTTACTCTATTTATCTCCTGAAACTTTACTCAGTCTCCCGATCTGGTCAATTATTGCCGCCCCAGAGATTAAAATCACGGGGATTATCTTAGATGAGGTTCACTGCCTAACTCAATGGGGAACTACCTTTCGCCCTGCTTATCGTCGCTTGGGGGCAGTTCGTCGTAGTCTTTTGGAGCATAAACCCACGGGCAGCAAAATTGCGATCGCCGCTTTTACTGCTACCGCCGATCCCCAAGCACAGCAGGAGATTATTCAAGCCTTAGAATTAGAACAACCCGCAACATTTTTGCTTAGTCCCTATCGACCAAATCTGAGTCTGAGGATCAAAACGGTTTGGACTCCTAGGGGCAGAAAACAGCAGATGTTAAAGTTTATTCAAGCTCACCAGCGGCAGTCAGGATTAGTCTATGTGCGATCGCGTCAAGAAAGCCAAACGTTAGCAACTTGGTTTAAATCCTTGGGTTATGCTGTGGCTGCTTACCATGCAGGATTAGCTACCAATGCCAGAAGAAATATTGAAGCAAGTTGGATCTCAGGCAAGATTCAATTGGTCATTTGCACTTCGGCTTTTGGCATGGGGATCGATAAACCAAATGTGAGATTTGTGGTTCATTATCACGCCCCAGAATTACTGGCTGAATATGTTCAGGAGGTAGGCAGAGCAGGAAGAGATGGCAAACCTTCCCAGGCTCTAACTCTCATTAGTGAACCCACGGGATTCTTCGATCCCCAAGACCGACAACGCAGCAAGTTTTTCACCGATAAGTTAACTCAACAATATCGTCAGGCACAAAAGCTAGTGCCGCAAATACCTAAGCAAGGGAATATTGCCACGATTAGAGAGCAGTTTGCCGAAGGAGAAATCACTTTAGGGATTTTACACAGTTTAGGTTTAGTTGTCTGGTCAGATCCTTTTAATTACCGTAAACAGTCATCTCCCATCACCGTAGATGGTTTAGCTGGTAGTCAAAAAGTCCATCAAGCTAGAATGCAAGCATATCTTCAGACCAAACATTGTCGCTGGCAATATTTGCTTCAGGCTTTTGGTTTTAGTCAGTCAGCCCAGGATTTTGCTTGCGGTTCTTGCGATAATTGTCAAAAATCAAGACGTAGTTAACCTCAACTGAGGTGATCCCAGAGTAGCGATCGCTTCTTTTTGCTGCATAGTTGAAATTTTCCGTCAAGGCTAAACTGCTGTTTTTTTTACCAGGAAGCTTCAAACTAAGCTAGCTTTTAATCATCATCATCGTCGTCATCGTCATCATCATCGTCGTTACGGTAGTTGCGTCGCTCATCGTCATCATCGTCATCATCGCGGTAACGGCGGCGCTCATAGTCATCGTCGTGGTAGCTGCGTCGTTCGTAGTCATCATCACGGTAACGATCGCCACCTACTTTTCGTCTCAGATCCCGTTGCATTCCATCAAACATATCTTTGATTCCCATTCCAAGTTCTCCTTCGATTATTTGGATAATTATCTGTAGCTATAAAAATATATTTAGACAATCTCAACAATTTCGCTTCAATCTAAAGACAGAGTGAATTAACTTTCCTGATTTTTATTATTTAAATGGAAAGCAATTATTTAGTTAAATATAAAGTTATGCCGACATATGACGTAGTAATCATTGGTGCAGGTCACAATGGATTAGTTTGTGCTGCTTATCTTCTCAAAGCAGGCTATAGCGTGGCATTACTAGAAAAGCGATCTATACCTGGGGGTGGGGCAACTACCGAGGAAGCTATGCCAGAAGAAGCGCCAGGATTTAAATTTAACTTATGTGCGATCGACCATGAGTTTATTCATTTAGGGCCTGTAGTTGAAGAACTAGAGTTGAACAAATATGGTTTGGAATATCTCTTTTGTGATCCTGTAACCTTTTGTCCTCACCCCGATGGTAAATATTTTTTAGCCCATAAATCTGTTGCCAAAACCTGTGCCGAAATTGCCCGCTTTAATCAAAGAGATGCCGAAAAATATGGCGAGTTTATTGATTTTTGGCAGCGTCTAACTAAAGGCATTACTCCTATCTTTAATGCCCCACCTAAGTCTGTACTGGATATTGCTGGTAACTACGGTTTAAAAAATATTCAAGATTTGCTTTCTACTTTAGGAGGTGTGGATAAAACCTTAGATTTGATTCGTACCATGCTGACATCCCCTGAAGATAGTCTGCAATATTGGTTTGATTCGGAGTTTCTCAAAGCGCCTTTGGCTAGATTAGCCTCGGAATTTGGCGCGCCTCCTTCGCAAAAAACTATTGGCATTGGTTCAATGATGATGTCCATGCGTCATCATCCCGGTATGGCTAGACCTCTTGGTGGTACAGGGGCATTAACCAAGGCATTGCTGAATTTAGTAACCGAAAAGGGCGGGGTGGTGTTGTGCGATCGCGCTGTGGAAACAGTCTTAATTAGTAATGAAGGCAAGGCAGAAGGGGTTAGAACTAGTAACGGCGAAGAATATCGAGCGAAAACTGCGGTTATTTCTAATATTGATGCTCGTCGCTTATTTTTAAACATGATTCCCACCGAAGCGAGTAATGCAGCTGACCCTAATTTAAGAGAAAGACTAGATCGACGCATTGTTAACAACAATGAAACTATCCTCAAAATCGACTGCGCTCTGTCTGAAGCACCCCGTTTTGAACGCTACAACCATCGAGAGGAGTTTAATATTGGTTCAATTTTAATCGCTGACTCGGTACACCATGTTGAAGAAGCTCATTCTCTACCTACAATGGGTAAAATACCCGATGAAAATCCTTCAATGTACCTTGATGTACCTACCGTACTCGATCCGACCCTCGCTCCTGAAGGCAAACATGTCCTGTGGATTGAATTCTTTGCACCATATCAAATTCGCGGGTTAGAGGGAACAGGTTTAAACGGTACTGGTTGGACAGACGAACTTAAAAACCAGGTTGCAGATCGGGTAATCAATAAACTTGCCGACTATGCGCCGAATGTTAAAGACTCAATCATTGCCCGTCGTGTAGAAAGTCCCGCCGAATTGGGAGAACGTTTGGGGGCATACAAAGGCAATTACTATCACATGGATATGACCCTGGATCAAATGGTTTTTTTCCGTCCTTTGCCCGAAATAGCCAACTACACCACACCTATAGATGGACTATATCTAACTGGAGCAGGAACTCATCCAGGAGGCTCTATTTCAGGAATGCCAGGACGTAACTGCGCCCGCGTCTTTTTACAACAGCAGCAGCCCATCAAAACCATCATTAAAGATGCTAAAAATACTATCGGCTCTACGGTAAAATCGGTGTTTAATTTGGAATCTAGATTAGATCTACCGTGAGGAAGATAAATTAATGGCTAAAAACGTCATCTTAATGATTGGCGATGGGATGGGATGGGAAATGTCCCGTGCAAGCGCTATCCAAAAGCAAATCGAACAAGAAATTGCCCAAATCCGTACCGCAAATCCTCAGATTACCAATGAACAAATTGCGGCTCGCTTTGATGGTCGCACCCTAGACGATTACTATCTAGCAGGGAAAGGAACGGGTACTAACTATCAAAATTTAACAGGCTATACTATTGCCACCACCGGTAATACCTATATTGATGGGAATAAAAGTAACTCTGCTCTGCAAAACAATCCCAACTTGCCTCCTAATGTTTTTCATCACAATACAGGACAGGCAAAACCAAGACAGGGATTTGAATTCGACCCTAGTGCAGCCAAGGTACAGGGTTTCGAGCTGAAATCTGCCAAAACACCTCAAATTGCAGTGAATCAGTCGATAGATGCGGGTTTTAATGAAGCTCCTGTGCTAGACGATACGGGCAAGATGCTGGGGGGGAACATGCCGATTTTTGATCGAGAACAGGGTGGTCAGACTCCCTGGGACGCCAACTACTATCAGAATCGTAGCCACCCAAAGGCAAATTTTAATCAAGACTATATCAAAAACCTTTATCCAGATTCCGCAGCTACGGCAACCGGTATCTATACTGGGGTCAAGACTTATGTGGGGGCAGTTTCCGTTGATATCTATGAACAGAAGATTGAAACGGCAGCGGAAGTTGCTAGAGATAGCGGCAAGTCTGTTGGGGTAGTTTCTTCTGTGCCTTTTAATCATGCTACTCCAGGTTCGGCGATCGCCCACGTTAATCATCGAGATAAATATAACGAACAGAGTTTTGATCAGCAGGTGGGCAATGGTGATGGCAGCAACAGTAATGAGGTGGATGAATTTGGTCACAGAATTAGTGATTTCGACAATATTTTCTACCAAATTGTTAATGAGGCAAAACCTACGGTTATTTTAGGTGGTGGTCATTATTTAACCGAAGGGGGAACAGAACAGCAGCCAAACGAAACCTATGTGACCAAGGCGGAAGTCGCAAAGCTCCGCCAAGGAAAATATGACTATACCTTTCTCGAACGGGGTGCGAATGCTAGTCAGATTTTAGCAGATACAGCCGCCAAGCTTGATCCAGAGGCAGGCGATCGCCTGTTTGGTATTTATGGGGCGCGGGGTCAAGGGGGAAACTTACCCTGGAGAACCGCTAATGATGATTACAGTCGTACAGGACAAAGTTCTCGGCTGAATCCAGCAACGGGTTTAGTAGAAATACAACAGCCCGCTTTAGCCAAGGTCGCATCAGTCAAAGATTTTATTGCCCAGGAAATTAACGAAAATCCTACCCTAAAAGAATTTACCCAAGCTTCCCTAGACGTGCTGGAAGATGATCCAGATGGTTTTTGGTTGATGGTGGAGGGAGGGGATATTGACTGGTCTGCCCATGGCAATGATCTAGATAATCTGTTGGGTACTCTCAAAGATTTTAATGAGTCCGTCGAGGAAGTTCAGCAATGGATTAGCAATCATGGTGGTTATGCAGAAAACCTTTTGATTGTCACTGCCGACCACGATCACTATCTGACTTTGACCAACAACTTCCCCGAATTACTAGCAGATGCTCTCTTGACGGGTCAAGGTGGGGCAGAACTAACCACTGCTAATGTTGCGGCTTCTGGTCACTTCTGGGGTAGCAATGCCACTATCAAAAATGGTTGGAGTACGCACACTTCTCGTCCTGTTCCTGTCTACTTTCAGGGAGCGGGTTCAGAAATCATCAGTACCTTTGAAGGCTCTGGTTATAAAGTTGACGGTCATCAGGTGGCAGGGGTGGATACTTTTATCGACCAAACTCATTTAGGAACGGTTCAACGCCAAGCTTTAAAAACTGAGGTCAATCAGGTAAGTGAAGCTAATCTCGGATTTGGTTGGCAGTGGGGGTTGATTTTACTATTACTTTTGGGATTAGGAATTTTTGCTCAGGTGAAATCGAAAAATGTTTAGGAATTCGGAGTTCGGAGTTCGGAATTTAGAGTTTGCAAGACATGTCATTATAAATTTTGCTTTGCCCAAAGTGCTGCTTGAGTTTGATCGCGTACCCCAAGTTGACAGAAGATATTAGTAATGTAGTTTTTAACTATTCCTTCTGTTAGATAAAGTGTTTGGACTATTTTTCGATTATTTTGTCCTCGTTCGAGTAATTTGAGGATTTCTAGTTCGCAATCGCTAAAAAAAGTTTGATAATTTTGCTGTCTAATTTCGACTGGTGGCTTTAATTGAGCGAATACTTTGGTAGCAATAGCAGAATCGAGTTTGCAGTGTCCTTGGTAAAGTGTACGAATTGCTTCTGCTATTTGTTGTGAGGGGGTATTTTTGAGTAAATAACCTAATGCGCCAGCTTGTAGCGATCGCAAGAGAAGATGTGACCAAGATCGCACCTTTTTGATTGTTTAAAACTAATGATATTAGTAGAAATATATAGTACTTATATACAAGTAAAAAACTATCTTATTCTTGAATATTTTTTATAAAATGAACAAAAATGACTATTTCTTTAAACAAACAAAACCAAACTTCTTCTTTAGTAAACACCCGCTTTAACTCCTTAGCTAATTCAGCTAGTTCTTTTGGACTTGCCACGATGATGATCGCCTTAATTTCACTATTTTCTGGTAATCAATTCCTTGATAAAGCTGTTACCTTTTTTTTAGTAGGGTCTATGGTTCAGACTAATGTTCAGTCTAAACAACGTCATCAAAAAGTCCAGAGAGATCAGATGATCTTAACCAAGCAGATTAAAGCTCTAGATAATGCAGTTTTCAATATAGAATCTGAGTTTACTGCTAATCGCGAACAAATAACACTTGCGCAATCTAGATTATCTCAAATTAAAGGCAAATACCAATTATTACTAGAGAAAATAGAGTCTATAAACCTACAAATTACCGAAATTGAAGCTCCAGTTGGCGATCGCCAACTTGCTTCTTCCTTAACTGCTCTAAGAAACAAGGTATCTAGACTTAACAGTCAAATACGCGAAGCCAAACTACTAGCTCCCGATACTGTAAAACAAGTAGAAAAGCTAACCAACCAGATTGAAGCTCTAGATAATGCAGTTTTCACTTTGCGTCAGGAACAAGAAAAGCAAGTGGAAAATCTTAGCCTAACAGTTTTAGACGTACAATCTGAGTCGGCTGCCAATCGCGAACAAATAGCGCTTGAGGGATCTCGATTTTCTCAAATTGAAGGCAAATACCAAGGACATCTGGAGAAAATTGAGTCTATAAACCTACAAATTATCGAGATTAAAGATCAATATGGCGATCTCCAACCTACTCATTTTCCCACCGCAGAAAACTGTCCTGTTATGCCACCAAAGCAGCCTGTAAGACCAGAAAGCGATCGCGTTGGAATCTTTATTGATGGTGCAAATGTGTCCATCTCAGCCAAGGAAATTTGGGGTTACTATCCAGATTGGGCAAAGTTATTAGTATCACTTCGTGGAAAATCAACTGTTTATGATGCTCGTTACTACGATGCCCTAAGCAGAAACAAGTATGAATTGTTTCGTGCTATCAAACAAATGGGTTACGAAGTTATTTCCAAGCCCCTGACTATACATACTGATGGCTTTGTTAAAGGTAACTTAGATACTGAATTATCTAACGATATGTTAGTTTGTGTCAATCTTTATGATACTTTTGTCCTAGTAAGCGGCGACGGCGACTTTCTCGATACCGTCAAAAAGCTTCGTGCTGTTGGTAAGCGTGTAGAAGTAGTTAGTTTTAAAGAAAGTACGAATAGAGACTTGATCAGACGTGCAGACTGTCACACTAATTTAGCTCTACTCAAAAATCAATTTGTAATAACAAATACATTTACTTCTCTTACAGCAGAGAGTCATATTTAATTTCCTGCCGTTTTTAAAGTGCGATCATCGACCTGGCTATAGTTGGAACTAATCCAGATTTGCCCTGCGCTGTCTTTTCTTGTTTTGAAGGTTTCGTCGGAAGTTCAAACTTGGTTTTTTCCATAATTTAGACTTCTGTTACTACCTTATTTCACTATCTAAAAGATTTTAAATGGGTTCTACAGAGACTTTCTGGTTAATTCCCAGCTAGAGATGGGTAATAGAACTGGCCAAAAGACCAAAGTGATCAATAATGCCAGCCAAGAGGTTAAATCATTTTTATTGGTACTACTGTCGAGAAAAAATTTAACTAAGTAAAGACCAAAAATTACCAGAGAAATCATGAAGTAATAATAGTGAAGCATAATTCTCGAACATAAGTTATTGAGGATAAATCGATATATGTTTGAGAACCCTAACTTTATGCAAAAAATCTAAAAACTATTATGGTTGAGGCTGATTGCCCCAATTCAAGAATGCTTCCATATCAACATAGGTCGTACCATCAACCTGGGAGACTAAAGATTGGGAATTGGCGGCGCTAGAAAGCTTAATGGGGCCACTGGCCGCCCAGACACGGCGATCAAGAATTTTCAACAGGGTTTGATTGGCATCTGTTCCTGGTTTGAAGGTAACTAACAGCCCATCGGGTAAACAAGATCCACCCTTATAAGCAGCGACACACAAAGCTGGTAAATTATTTACGGTGTCGGCTTTGATATATTTCAGGGTGCCGTTATCATAAAACTTCTTAAACCTTGCTGAAACAATCTGACAGCGTTCCTCTGGGGTAAAGGGAGGAGGAAATGAACGATCAGTCCATTGAATTAGGGGGACTAAACCCCGTTCGGTGCTAACGGTAGTAGATATCTGGTCAAGATCGCAGGAAAAGTTACTTTGAGCAGAACTAGGTTCGGTTTCAATGGCGATCGCCCCCCAGGCCAAGGCAATAATGCTCAAGACTTTGGTAAATAAATTTAGCTTTAAATCTAGTTTTAAATTTAGCTTCATGATGGGTACTCCCCGAAAAATCTGAATTTTAGATATTTTAGATATTTAAGTACATAATACGCAGAAAATTATATTGTAAATGCCCTGACAATACTAAATCTACATCATAAATAGTTCTTTAATTTTTCCCCAAAGCCTTGAAATTACTTACATACTTGACTTGCCCTTTTCCAGAATACTTAGCATGATCCCTGAGATTTCGACCATTGATTTACTAAAGCTGGCTTCTGGGGATGTATTATCCCTTCAGATCTATAAATTCCAAGGTGATTTTCCTGGTAAAAAAGCCTATATTCAGGCAAATCTCCACGGGGCAGAAATTGTGGGTAATGCGGTCATCGATCAGCTTATAGAATATTTAATGGCTTTGGATGCTGACCAACTACGGGGAGAAATCTGGTTAGTACCTGTGTGTAATCCTTTGGGCGTTAATCAGCGATCGCATTTTTTTTCTACGGGTCGGTTTAATAGCTATGATGGTAAAAACTGGAATCGGATTTTTTGGGAATATCAGCCCTCAGCAGCAGATTTAACTCAGTTTGCTCAATCTCAGCTTAACCAGCCTCAAGAAGAGATTCGACGTAATTATCTAGCAATAATTAAACAAGCTTGGGCAGCAGAATTAGACCGCATTAATTTACCCCGCAGTGTTCCCCTGAGCCGTCAATATCGCTATCAACTACAGTCTTTATGTCTAGATGCCGATTATGTCATTGATATTCATAGTTCTAGCAATCAGGCGATCGACTATACTTTTGGTTTCCGAGAAAGAATTGAAAGCATTAAATATTTGTTGTTGGAATATGGCGTATTGATGGATCAATATGACGGTGACGCTTTTGATGAAGCATTTCTCAAGCCTTGGCTAGCTTTAGAAGAGGAATTGGCTCATCTAGGTCAAAAAATTCAGTTTGATCTCGAAGCCTGGACTCTAGAATTAGGAGGAGGAATGGTCATGAATCCCGATTCCATTGCCCAAGGATTTGAGGGAATTAAAAATTACCTCACCTATAAACAAATGTTGCCTGGAGTCATCAACAGTAGAGAAACCACTTTAGTATCAAAACAGAACATCAATAGTTATTACGCTCCGACAGGTGGAATGGTAAAGTCTAGATTGCCCTTAGCAACTAGAGTCAAATCTGGAGAGCAAATTTATCAGCTGCTAAGCTTTAATAAACAAGGAACCGCTCCAGAACTGATCAGCATTCATGCCGAAACAGCAGGGATTGTCTTTGATATCTCCACTAATCAGTGTGTTAACCAAGGAGAATACGTCATGGACATTCTTGATTGCTAACTTGTTTTTTTCCCTTTTCCCCTTTCCCCTTTCCTTTATCTTTTTTTTCTCTCTTCATGGATTCACCAGCAACAAATAGCCCAGATAGTTTAGATAGTTTAGATAGTTTAGATATCACAAATGATCTAGATGGTCTTCTAACGACGATTCCCATCGCCCCACCAGATTTTAAATCGGGGTTTATAGCCATTGTTGGCAGACCAAATGTGGGCAAGTCCACTTTGATGAATCACTTAATTGGACAGAAAATTGCCATTACTTCGCCTGTGGCACAAACTACCCGTAACCGTTTGCGGGGAATTTTGACTACCCCCGAAGCGCAAATTATTTTTGTAGATACCCCTGGGATTCATAAACCCCACCATGAACTGGGCAAGGTACTAGTCCAAAATGCCAAAACAGCGATCAAGTCGGTAGATCTTGTCTTATTTGTGGTGGATGGTTCTAGTGAAGCAGGAACAGGCGATCGCTTTATTTTTGATATTCTCAAACGGATTGATACTCCCGTGGTGCTGGGCTTAAATAAAGTTGATCTCCAGCCCAGCAACTGTCAGTTTATTGATGATACCTACGCCGAGCTAATCGCCGATACTCATTGGTCTACAGTCAAATTTTCCGCGACAACGGGAATTGGTACTCAAGACTTGCAACAGGCATTAATTAATCGACTTGAAACTGGCCCCTATTACTATCCTCCAGACCTGGTAACAGATCAGCCAGAACGCTTTATCATTGCTGAATTAATCAGAGAACAAATCTTACTCCACACCCGCCAAGAAATTCCCCATTCGGTGGCGATCACCATCGAGAAAATTGTTGAGACACCGAAAGTTACCAAGGTGAATGCAGCAATTAATATTGAACGTAGTTCCCAAAAAGGGATTTTAATTGGTAAACAAGGTGCGATGCTCAAAACCATTGGTTCAGAGGCTCGTCAGCAGATTCAGAAGTTGATTGCAGGGAAGGTTCATTTAGAATTATTTGTTAAAGTTGAACCCAAATGGCGACAGTCAAGGTTACGCTTGGCGGAGTTTGGCTATCAAGTTGAAGAGTAAAGGGCTTCGCCTTAGCTCTTAGCTCTTAGCTCTTAGCTATTTACTCAAGTAATCTTCTGAAGCTAAAAGCTTTTTTTGGTAATTTCATTAAGCATTGAGCAACGAACATCAAGGATTTACATAGTGATGGTGGAAGAGGAACAAAAAATTCAAGTCAAAGTTAAGTTGTTTGCAGTCTATCAGGAGGTATTTGGCACCCCGGAGCTGAATCTGGCGGTGTTACCAGAAACAACCGTCGCTCAGGTTTTAGCTTCTTTGATTGAGCAACAGCCAAAATTAGCTAGGTGGCGGGAGGTAACGCGCTTTGGGGTGAATTTACAGTTTGTCGAATCAGGTACGGTGCTACAAGAGGGAGATGAGATGGTTTTAATTCCCCCTGTCAGTGGTGGTTAGGGGTGCCATGAACCAAAGCGATCGCCTTCAGGAATTAATCAGTAATATTGAGCAAGCTCAAAACTTTTTGACACAAGGGGTAGAGACTGAACCTGTTTACCGGGAGTTGAGAGACACTCTGGACTCGCTAGTTGATGGGTTAAAATTGTTAGTCCCTCTTCAATGCTGGCAACTAGTCTACAGCAGCATCATGAAACCGATGAGTCATTGCGATCGCTTTATGAGTTTGAGGCAATTGCTCCCATTACTCAAATTCTCCAGATTCTCCAGCATTGCGCGGTAATTTGCTTTGTATATGATTCCCGTCACCAGATTCGAGATCATCATCAAAAACTAATGGAACTGGCTCACCAACAGCAGATTAGCTTATTTTTACTGGTACATAAGTCCCCATCCAAGATTAATGGCGATCGCTACTCAGATTGGTTGAACCGTCAAGCTACCGAACTAAATGATTGGGTAAAGTTGCCCTTAGATGATTTTATCGATTTCCAGGATCAACAGCAGCTAGATCTCTATGGGCGATCGCTAATAGAAGTATTTTCTACTGTTGAAAGAACTTCTTGGGAGAGATCCCAAACAGAAACTGCACAGGTAATTCAGCTTTTTTTTCAGCGAGAAATAACTGGTACTTGGCAAGAAATTAAGTACCTGAGAAATAAATATTTAGCTGGACAACAACCATATCTGGTACAACAGCAACTGAGGCAATCGATCAATAATTTAAGTCAAGCTAAACGACAAAAAATTCAAGACATCAAGCAAGATCTTAATCATTTTAAAGCCGATTTGCTTAATCCTTTTCTGGTTAACAGTCTGATCTTTAACCTACAACAATTGATTGACTCTGCTCAAATTAAAGTTGTTAAAGAATTAGACGAAACTTATTTATATTTGATTCTCGATCGCTTTCCAGATCGACCCTTGATTAATGATTACATCTTAGAATTCTGTCAACAAAAGATTAAAGAAGTTTTAGAGGAACAATGGTCAAAAATCAATTATGTTTATGGCTCTGGAGGATTAAAAAAATTAGTAACATTGATCAATCAAGAGCTAGAGACAATTAGTCCCTTGCTAGACGATCAATTTGACTGGTGTAACTTCAAGCTGGTCGAAAAAAACCCAAGACTTGAGCTTGATCTCAGACAAACTATTGAACCTTATTGTCTCAAAGTTAACAGCAGAATTGCTTTTGACTATCGCTATACCGAAAGTAGCTGGTTTCGGCTTCTGATTTCGGCATTAATAGGAGTCGTAATCTACTTGATTACCTGGATTTTTTTGGGCGAGGGAAAATATTTAGGCTTTATGATTGTTCTCTTTCAAATTATTAATCTAATCACAGGGCAAAATATCAAGAAAGCGAAGCTAAAACAGCAGAGCAAAGAGTTAAAGAGGTTGGTTGATCAGAAATATCAAAGTTTAGTCCGGACAATGATTCATCAGCTAACCCAAACCTTAATTATCGAGGTGGATCACCAAGGTCAAATTTATCAGCAAGACTGGTTGCAGGCGATCGCTACGGCTCAAAGTAAATTAGATGAATTAAAGCAGAGTAGCGAGCAGCAGAAGTCAAGAGTGGAAAGACTAAAACAAGACTGCAATAAAATTCAATCATGGTTCCAATAACCATTTAGATTAATCTATTAATCTAAACCAATTTTCTCATTAATACCCACTAGTTCATAACCGTGAATCAGCCAGCTATAGTCTTGTTGCTGTTGGACGATAAATAAGACTTTAACTAAACTACCTGATTGATCCATAATCATGGTGATTAAGGCAGGAAAATTTTGCACGAGGGTAAAACCACGAAACATCACTGAACGGGGCTTAAGTATTGCACCGTATTGATCGGCTATGATTTTGCTAAAGTCTTGGAGCGTAAATTCATGCTGAATCTTCGGACTAGTTAAAGATAAAGCTGTCGCCAGATCGTTTGTTTGAAATGCTTGTAGTTGTTTTTCGATTAGCTGACGAATCAGTATTTTGTCGCTTTCAGATATATACATTGGAGACTAATTCAAAAACTAAAACTAATTACTTTGAAGACTGGAACGTTAGCCAAGGTTATTGATGTTATTGGGTTATCATTGTTGACTTATTCTGTTGATTTAACCTTTTACTGCGCCTGCCGTTAACCCTTGAACGATCTGACGTTGAAAAACTAAAACGAGAATTACCAATGGTAGAGTACCCAAAACTGTTGCCGCAGCGATAGGCCCATAGGGAATATCGAATAAACTTGCTCCTCCCAACTGGGCAGTAGCCACAGGAATAGTTTTTTTGGCTTCTTCGGTAATAAAGGTTAGGGCGAAAATATATTCATTCCAAGCAAAAATAAAAGTCAAAATTCCCGTGGTTGCCAGAGCAGGTAAAGTCATTGGCAGAAGAATATTCAGCAACATACCCCAGGTTTTATAACCGTCTATCTTGGCGGCATCTTCTAAATCTGGAGGCAGTTGTTGGAAAAAACTTCTCATCACCAGAATCGTCAGGGGTAAATTAATTGCCGTGTAGGGAATAATCAAAGCTAAATAATTGTTACCTAAACCTACTGCCTTGACTATTTCTAGCAAGCCCAAAAACAGCAGCACATAGGGAAATAAAGTAATAATCAGAATTCCTGTGAGGATTAACTTCTCCCCTGGCAAGTTGGTTCTGGTAAGGGCATAGGCGGCAGGAGCACCCAATACCAAGCATAGAACAGTAGAAATGCTTGCTACCAAGGCACTGTTCCAGATATAGGTAAAAAATGGGCGACGACTAAATAGTTGAGTGTAATGTTCTGGGGTCAACTCACTGGGTAAATAAACATTAGGAATAGCGGAAATGTCTTCGTTGAGCTTGACCGAAGTAAGTATCTGCCAGAGAATCGGCGCCAGAAAGAAAAGCATAATTGCCACAATTGGGCACCACCACCAGAATTCAGCAAACGAGACGTTGAGTTTCTGTCCTTTGGGCTTGGCTAACGACATGGAGCTGCCTCGGTCAAGATCGGTACTGGAACTATGTTACATTCTTTGGGTACTTAAATTATTTTAAAATATCCTGGGGCTTGGCAAGATTTTTAAAACATCTCTCCTTAGTTAAGTTATTAACCATAGTAGGGATAAAGATCAATATAGTTGTTTGAGGGTTTATTAATTGAGCAGGAATTTAGTAAATTGATTGGGAAACTAAGTATTCAGTCTAAGCTGATGTTGATGCTGTTAAGTGTCTGTATCAGCTCAATTATGGCGATCGCCTATGTCGGCTATGATAATGGTCGTCAAGCTTTGAACCAGGCGATCAAGAATCAGTTAGTCAGTGTGCGGGAAGCCAAGGCTTATCAAATCGAAAAATATTTCCAACAAGTGAGAGCGCAAATTCAAACCTCTAGCAAGGGAAATGTGAAAGATACGCTGAAAGCATTGAGCCAACAGTATCAAGCACTGGAACAGCAAAAAATGCCAGTGGCTTGGAATGAAAAGCTGAAGCAATATTATGAGTCGCAATTTCTGACCAAATTAGCTACAAATACCGCGGGTCGCCCCCTGTTGTATTCATATTTCCCCTCTAATAGTGCCGCTAGATATTTGCAATACCATTACATTGCAGCTAATTCTAATCCTGTGGGAGAAAAGGAATATCTAAACGATGCTAATGATGGGAGTGAATACAATAAAATTCATGCTACTGTTCAGCCGATTTATAGCAGCTTTCTTGCCCAACTTGGTTACTATGATTTGTTTTTGATTGATGCTCGAACAGGAAATATTGTTTATTCGGTAAAAAAGGAGCCTGATTTTGCCACGAATCTCTTTGATGGTCCTTATGCTTCAAGTACCCTAGCTCAAGTTTTTCGCAAAGCGGTC
>JBJOPG010000154.1:0-10446 GCA_046050865.1 Cyanobacteriota bacterium | reverse complement strand
AATATTCCCAAGTTAGTTGCTGTTCCGCTTTTCCTGGGTGGATGTACCGCGATCGGCTATGGTGTGGGACAGTGGATTGAAAATCGTGCTAAGTCTTACAGTCGGCGACACCATCCCAAGCTGGCAATGGAGACAATTCGACACCGCATTTTTATCCTTTGCACCTTTGGTATTTTCAACTTCTTCTTCATTTTTGCCGGTCGTCCTTTAGTTCAGCTTCTCCCTTGGTCGGTGCAGTATATCTACGATCTGGGTTTGGTTTCTCTCAGTACCCTCTGGCTCTACAAAACCTGGAGACGCAGCTCCGATTTCTATGCTCGGGAAAACCTTGCTAATCGATTCCGTAAACAATTGGAGAAATTACAGCTTAATGTTTCACAGTTTTTAGAAGGACGTGTGCTTAGTGACCTCAATACTCACGAAGTCTATGTCTTAGCCAAGGTTCTCCCAGGCTTTACCCGAGAGAAACGACGCCAAGCCTATAAAGAAGTTGTACGAGAAGCGTTGGAAGAAGGCTATGTTAACTACTCCAGCAGTTTGGAAATCCTAAAGCAAATGCGCCAAGAATTAAATATTACCGATGATGGACATCGTATCGTGTTAGATGAATTGGGGATTGAAGATCCAGAATTACTCAATCCCAATCGCCAACGTAGTTTAGAAAACCAGATTCGCTTGAGTGGTTACCGTAAATCCCTAGAAAGACTAATGTTGCTACAAAGCAGACAGCCAGATCTCCAGACCTTGGAGCAATTGTCAGCTCAAGATTCAGCTGAGATTCGTTCTTTGCGCCGTGAATACTCGGTTACAGCACAAGAAGAAGATTGGATTTTGAGTGGATTTACAGCCAATAACGGTAGTGTCAAAAAGGCAGAGTTTCTTCTAGCTCAATTACCCGAATTGATTAATAGTTATCGAGCCTTAAATCAACCCATGCTTCACGAGTATCAAACAGTGTTAATGCTGCTACGAGAGAATATTAAGCACAAAGAAGAACTGATTGTGCGCTCACTGCTGGAAACACTGGCACTCCTCCAAAACGATCCAGCTACCCCAACTCTGTTACAGTCCTTACAACAGGCTTCACCTTGGAGTTTAATCGAAATTCTAGACCAGGAAGACTGGAGCGATCGCATCCGACCAGAAATCAGGCAATTTCTGACTCAACCTGGATCAACTCCCTTAGCTTGTTCTCTCGAAGCTTCTTCGGAGGAGATTCTGGGTCATTTAGAAGCTCTGCTACAGGAGCAAAATCCCCTAATTCAGTCCGCTGCGCTCTATATGATTGCTCAATTGGATACAGAACGCGCTCAGGCGATTGCCCGCAATCAAAATCATGAGTCCAGTCCTCAACTTTTGCAGGAAACTGCCGAACGGTTGCTATCTTTGCCAACACCCAAGCCATTTCTCAGCGAATTTCCTACCCTAGAGAAGTTGGTTTATTTATTTAATAGTGATTTCTTTCATCGAATGCAGAGTGAAACCTTGATCTCCCTAGCTCATAAGGCAGAAGTGAGAACTTACTCTAGCGGGGAGGTGATCACAGAAGCGGGAGACACCTGCCGAGAACTATTACTTTTGCTGGAAGGCAATGCCAATATTCACTATCAAAATCAAACTGGAGTTGAGATTCGTGTTGAACAGCTTCAGCCTGGGCAAACCCTCGATGAGCTAGAGGTTTTGGCACACAGTACCTCAGAAAATACGATTATTGCAGAGAGCGCAAAGACACGGATTTTAGCAATTTCCGTTGATGCCTTTGACGATTTACTGGACAATGACCCTGATTTTGCACGGCGGGTTTTGGAATTGGAAAGTCGTCAGCTACAGCGATTTGTGCGATCGGTACAGTCTTCTTAAAATAGTTACGGTTTTTGGTAAAGTGCGATCGCTTTTTCTTTAGATGTCAAAATAACAAATAAAATTTCCTTGATAGAGGAGCAAAAGTACGAATCATTAGCGCTCGAAAAGCCACTCGTCAGGAATGGAGATTTTATGAAGAAGGAAGTTAACAGTGAGATGGACGACGAATTGCGACCTGAGTATGACTTTTCTCAGTTAGCAGGAGGAGTTAGAGGGAAGTATGTGGAGCGTTATCGTGCGGGAACTAATCTTGTTCTTCTCGATGCTGATGTGGCTCAAGCATTTCCCAATGAATCTGCTGTGAATAAAGCATTGCGCTTATTGATGGAGATTGCCCAGCGCCAGCCAGCTAACAATTCAGTTGCAGTAGACGAGTAAAGTCCTTGCACTTCGTTTTCAGCTTTCTCATCGCCTTTAAAATAGTTTTTAGTTAAGTGCGATTACGCTCCGCGTACCCTACGGATCGCGTTCAGATTATGGAACAACCTGAATATTATGACCTGCGTAACCATGCCCTAGACTTTCTTTATAATCGTTTTGCCCACGATAATGATGCGGCTTAATATTCAGAAAAACTCCTGATATTATGCTTATTTGGTATGATATCCATAAAGTTTCTCGATATCACCGACGAATATACCGAAAGCTTCTTGATATTATTCTGTATGGGGTAGATATTCGGAAAGTTTCTGTTTTTTGTACCACATAGGGTGGATATCCATAAAGTTTCCGTATAATAAATAGTTAGACTGCACATTACTTAATCATAGAAAGTGAGATAGTTATGACGATTGCTGTTACATTGGAAATTTTTTCTGGTCGGCAGAATCCTGTTTGGATTCTTCCAGACGATCAAGCTGCCGAACTGATGCGACGTGTGGCAACTGTAGAAGAACGTACGCTAGCTAAGCCTTCTGGAGTTTTAGGGAAAATTGGTTATCGCGGATTCACTATCCGTAGTGTGGAAGAATCTTTTCAAGGAGGAATGCGCCTATATGTACATGAGGGCATCGTCGATACGAGCCAGCTAGAGTTGAATCGTATTACTGGTAGTCGAGACTTAGAAGCATGGCTTCTCAATACAGCCAATGAATCATTAGATGAAGTTCTTAAAAGTTTTGTAAGAGCGGAACTTGAAAATCCTCCACTTGATGTCACAGAGTTTTTTGGAATAACTGAAGCAACCTGCCCTTCTTGTCTGGCTAGCGATTCGCCAACTTATGATCCTGGAAGATGGAATATACCAGGAATTCAACCCAACAACAACTGCTATAATTATGCTAATAATCAGATTACTAACACTTTTGCCCAACCCGGACGTGCCCACGGGTCTCAAACTCCTACAATGGCATGTAATACAGTAAACCCAGCCGCACAAGCAGATGGTTTAATCAACACTGCTGATTTCAGCACTTCTTTGTCATCTGGCCAAGGATGGTATGTTGCCCTTGTAATTTGGCCAGGATTTGATTATCACTGGTATCGACAAGACAATAGTGGTTGTTGGTCGCACAAGCCTGGTCAAACACCTGCTAAAGATCTAGACAATAGTGGCAATCGTATCACCGATCCAAAAGTTGCTGATCGTGGTCCCTATACAGATTTTTGTACCTACATGGTCACAAATAGTACTGTTGTGATTCAGTAGCAACAGATTGAGATGATCACTTTACTTTTATCCCTAGCAGTTGTAACAATGTGTTCCGCACCTACTTCAGTAGAATTAGATGTTTTTTCAGGTCAGCCTAATCCCACATGGAATCTCAGTGCGTCCCAGTGCGCTGAGATTGAACAACATATAGGTGAATTACCTGAAACTGCTGGAGAATCATTACAATCTCCACCTGCACTTGGCTATCGAGGACTGATCATTCACTATGAAGACCAGCAAGGAGTAAGGGAATCCATCAGGGTCTACAGAGGCATTGTTCAATCAGGACGGCTACAGTTTCGAGATGCAGATCGAAAGATTGAGAAGTGGCTACTTAATACTGGTCATAGTTTAGTTGACTCAAACATACAAAGGTATCTTCAAACTGAGCTTACTCGATAGCTATTATAGTAAGCAGTACCCATAAAAGCTGGAAGATAATTGTCGCGGTGAACAGTCTAACAACCCTGCTGGAGCGGACTGGTGGGAGATCTTGATTGTGTTGAAAAGGCTGCTTGCAGCCGCTCAGCAGGAACGTTATGCCGACCATTTTTGGTCTAACATCCAAATTTGGAAGATTATGCGGAAAGAGTCAATCTATACACATAGTTAAGCGGCACAAAAGTGAAAGCAACGATTTTCGACATAGACGGCACGCTCTTGCAGTCCGACGCAAATGACGACGCGCTGTACTTGGCATCAGTCCGCGCTGTACTTGGCGATGTCAGCTTGCGTCTGTCCTGGGGTATGTATACACAATTCACCGCATCTGGTATCTTGTCCGAGATTCTGAATGACAACGCTATAGACGCAACATCAGAGAGAGTGTCCGCAGTTCGAGATCACTTTGTTGAAAGTGTCCGTCGTCATGTCTCTGAGCACAATCCGTTCGCGGAGATCCCAGGCGCGAGGGACTTTGTGCGGAGTCTGTACAATTCAACCACGCATCGAATTGCATACGCAACAGGCGGTTGGCGCGGATCGGCACTACTAAAACTGTCGCTCTCAGGCTTTCCTGTGACGGCTGTCCCACTCGCTACCTCCGATGACCATTTCCAGAGAGAGGAAATAATGCTTCACGCGCTCCAGCAACTGAATGGCATCTTTGAAACCGTTACGTACTATGGAGACGGACACTGGGATGCCGTCGCTGCCAAAGCGCTTGGGTGGCAGTTTGTTCCCGTTGGTACAAAGCTCAATGGGCTAACCAGGTATGAGCCGAGTGCCGCCTAACCTGCCGGTCAACCGAACCCGCTACGTTATGCCGCAGTCGCCGTTTTAGAAAGTGATACTCTGAAATAATGAAGAATATTATCCAAGCCTCTCTTCAAGATGCTGTATCTATTCTTGAATTGCAAAAGCTAGCATATCAGAGCGAAGCGCAATTATACGGCGACTTTCGCATCCCGCCACTGATACAGACTCTAGATGAGTTGAAAAGTGATTTTGCTGGCAAAGTTTTCTTAAAAGTGCAAATTGAAGACAGAGTTATAGGCTCAGTCAGAGGATATCAAGCAGGAGATACTTGCTATGTCGAGCGGCTAATTGTTCATCCCACTCATCAAAGGCAAGGCATTGGAACAGCATTAATGGCTCAACTTGAATTATGCTTTGAGCAAGTGCAGCGTTTTGAATTGTTCACTGGAGATAAAAGTGAACGCAATATTCAACTTTATAAGCGGCTTGGATATGAAATATTCAAGACCCAAAAGGTGAACAAAAATTTGTCATTCGTGTTTATGGAGAAACACAAATGAGATTGCTCCGCATCTAATGATTGAATGAATTTATTGATCGCAAAAAATGGCATAACGGTTCTGTTCTGTTGGTTGAGTTGCAAAAGCTGTCTGCGTCCGCTCAACTTAGTCGTTAGAAGTAAAAATTGCTTTGGTGCCAATCACGCTAGCTATACTTAGGTATGGAAAGTTTGATATTTAAACTATGGATCAACGCCCGATCTATCTTGATGCTCACTCTACAACCCCTTTAGATCAAAGAGTATTGGCAGCAATGTTGCCTTACTTTACTGAACATTTTGGTAATCCTGCTAGCAACAATCATACTTATGGCTGGGAAGCCAGTGCGGCAGTAAGAAATGCCAGAGAAGCGATCGCCGAGATCATCAATGCTACTCCTGAAGAAATTGTCTTTACCAGTGGAGCAACGGAAGCCAATAATTTAGCGATAAAGGGTGTAGCCGAAGCTTATTTTAATCAGGGTAAACATATTATTACCATCGCTACGGAACATCGGGCTGTACTCGACCCCTGTGGTTATTTGGAAACATTAGGGTTTGAAGTTACCTATCTTCCTGTACAGTCTAATGGCATCCTGGATCTGACCAAACTAGAAACTGCCATCCGTGAGGATACGATCTTAGTTTCCGTTATGGCTGCTAATAACGAAATTGGGGTACTGCAACCGTTAGCCAAAATAGGAGAACTCTGTCATGAGCGCGGAGTATTGTTTCATAGCGATGCGGCTCAGGCGATCGCCAAAATTCCTTTAGACGTGGCAGTGATGAACATTGACTTGATGTCTTTAACTGCGCATAAAATCTATGGCCCGAAAGGAATTGGTGCTTTATATGTACGTCGTCGCGACCCCAGAGTTAAGCTAGCTCCCCAGATGCATGGTGGTGGACAAGAAAGAGGCAGGCGATCGGGCACCCTCTATACACCGCAGATTGTTGGCTTTGCTAAAGCCTTGGAAATTGGAGTGGCATCTATGGCAACTGAATCAGAGAGTTTCAGGCAGCTCAAAAAACAACTTTGGTCAATGTTGGAACCCTTGGGGGGGATTCACTTAAACGGCGATTTTAATCATAGTCTGCCGAACAATCTCAATCTGAGTGTTGAAGGGGTCAACGGTTCGGCTTTATTATTAGCCTTACAGTCAGTAGTAGCAGTCTCTTCTGGCTCTGCCTGTTCTACTGAATCTACTGCACCGTCTCATGTTTTAACCGCTCTGGGGCGATCTGAAAAACTAGCCCACGCTTCTTTACGCTTTGGCATTGGTCGTTTTAACACTTCAGCCGAAATTGAGACTGTCGGGAAGGCGGCGATCGCCACTATTGAATCTTTACGTCAGGCGACAAAACTACAGTTTAGCTAGTCTGTCTTGAAAGAAGTCAAAAGTCAGCTGTCGGGGCGCAAACCTTGCGCCCTAAAATCCGTTATTTAACCTTCTGAAGTCAAGAAAGCCAATTGACCACCCTGAACTAAATCAGCTTCGGCAATAATGCCATCTTCAACACTGTGAGCTTGAACACCATGGACAAAGCGTGTGCCAGGAGCTTCATCGAATAACTGAGAAACATCAAGAATCCCCGAAGATTCCCAATTGCCAAGATCATCAGGTTCAGGGTCAGTTTGTCCTTCAGGAACAGCAGAGCGATCCATCTGCGCCACGCGAGTTAATTCTCCAGAATTAGGATCTAAACGCCAAATCGAAGCTTCTTCTCCGGAAGTTCCACCAAAGTCTTCATCCTCAGCTGTAGCGCGATCTTCTTGGATATAAACATAACCATCATCAGCCCAATCTAGGTTATCGGGACTCCGCAAACCAAAGTCAGAATCTTCAAATTGACCATTGCCTGCATCATCGCCATCATAAAGGACGTCAATTTGTCCGGTAAGAGGATCGCCAGATTCACCAAATTCTGTATCAATTTTGTAGGTAGTACCCCAATTATCTCCTGTATAGCGTCCCCCACGACCAGTAGAAGCCAAAATTGCTTGGGTACCATCTTCAGGATTGGTAGCTACATCTTCAGGACGAGAAAATTGAAAGCTCCCAGCGTTGATCGCTAATTCGTCTTGCTGAGCTTGAGTAGCAAACCCTAATTCGTCATAACCCAACTCGTCTTGGATCTCGCCATCGTCATTAGTATCCACCGCCGAAGCAGCTAAGTCAGGTCGATAATAATCCAGTTCAACCCAGCTACCAGCTTGACTGTTACCAGTACCGTTAAAACCTGCGGGGTCTGGTGCATTGTCATCATCCACAACTTCCCCATCTTCGTTGGTAAAAGTGGGAGTATCGGCAAGCTCACCATCAGGAACCCAAGTGTAAAGTTTTCCATCAGTTAAACCATTACGTTCCAGTAAACCTGCTTCTTTACAGGTATCTTTTTCACCGACATACATTAATAATGGTGCAGCTTCGCGGTCATCTCCTACCAACAAGGCAACTTTATCGGTTGTACCAGTATCTAGTTCAGTAACGTTTTCCCAAGCAGCGCGACCCATCCAGGGAGCTGCTTGAAGAGTATTAGTCGCAGGATCGAGAACAAATTCCGTACCCCCATCGGTTTCCTCTCCAGTGAAGAACAAATTATCTGCTAAACCGCGACCATCACCAAATTGTTCTGCTGCAACGTATTGTGCCGAACACATACGATCTATGCCTTCAAATTCGAGGTCAGATGCTTCGTCTACTCCTTCCCCTGCGCGATTAATAATTTTGTCGTAAGCCAGACCAGAATCTTCTAATTCCAAGGTTTCTTTATTGATATCGAAGAAACTGACTCGCGCACCAGTTAATTCTGTACCATTAGCCAGAGTATAGGCATAACCTTCATCGGCACTGAATTCGTGGTTGGAGAGTATTCTAACTGTGTTGTCGTCTAAAGCAAATGCACCCAAACCATCCAGAATACCTGGAGGTGTATAACCGTTAATTTCTTCGCCAACAGTAAAAATAGGATCTACTTGATAACCGTTTAAACCAATCATTTGTGCGGGTTGTGCGGTATCGCCAGTATTGATAATTGGTGTTGATGTCACAGGGGTACCTCCCAGATTAGGGTCTAGATTTAAGGGTTGTTCTAAGTCGATTAAAATTGCTTCGTTGTTGTCGATGTCGTCTTCTCTTCCTTGAGAAAAGGGATAGTTGTTGTCGTTGGCAACCAAGATGGTGTTTTCATCAATGACAATTACATCTTCAACAGTCTGAAAAGGAAAATCAAAAGTAGTTTTGCGATCGCCGTTTAAGTCATCGGGGTCATCAATATTAAGTAAATCAACAACTTCTTCTTTGGCGACAAAACCTTTGGCATCCACTTGGTCAATATCGATTTTGAAGATTTTTTTGAATTGTGCTTCTTCGCCTTGGTTGTTATCCCGTTCGATGACTAAAAACTCATGGTCGTTAATCGGCGTAAAGTCGCCAATAGGATTACCACCGGTGGTGGGATAGTAACCAACTAAACCAGTGTAGGAAGCAGATTCCACATCAAATTCATAGATGCGTAAAGCATTGTCAGGATCGCCATCGACTTTTCCTTCCAATAACGGATAAAGAGTCTTGCGGTCAGGACTAAATGCCAGACCTTCAAAACCTCGCGATTTCTCTAAATTAGGTAAGCCATCCCCTAGATCGGGATTTTCAGGAGATTGGACAAACTCGCCAGTAATTGAATCTACTACCGCCACTCCAGTGGCAGGAAAGTCGGTAAAAAAGCCATCCACACCGATCTCAATTAGCTGTTCAATTTCTCCCTCTGGGGTTTGGGGAGTCCCATCTGCTTCTAATGTTAAGTAACTTTCCTCGTTACGATGGGTATAGGGATGAACCTGTAAACCAGCAGCGTGGGCATCATCGATAAAAGATGTTACTTCTCCTGTTAATTGGGTGGTAATTTCGGCATTACCATCACCATCCCCATCTACTGGTTGATCGAGAGATTCACGGAGTAAAATATTGTTTTTCCAAGGGCCAGCACCTTCTGCATATTGATCACTAATGATTTGCAGAAATTCTGCACTATCTAAATCACGGTAGGTAGTGTTTGCAGATAAACCGTTTTCTACTGCATCGACAAAATCTTGACCGTAGATTGCAGCTAAATCGTTACCTTGTTCGAGGTTGTAACGAATGTCGTAGGGGACGGAGAAGGCATCATCGGGACTGGCATCTTTGGTGGTGTCGCCGTAAAGCTGAACTAAAGGAAGATCTCCCAAACCTTTAGCATCTAACATTCCCTGGAGTTCAATTAAGTTTTGGAACTCAAAAGATTGAATAAAAATGCGATTAGGGTCAGTAAAACCTGTTGATTGAAGAGTTTCAATTAAAGGCGATTCTAAAGATAAACCCTGTTGATCGAAAAAGGTAGGGTGCTTAGTTTCGGGATAAATACCAACTTTAACCCCTGTTTCAGCTTCAGTCTCTTGAACTAGCTGAATAACTTCCTCAAAGGTAGGAATTTCAAAAGCACCGTCAAATTCTTGAGAACGTAAATCATTAGATTGAACCGCTCGTAGCTGCTTGATTTCTGCTAGAGTAAAATCTTCGGCAAAATAGGCTGTAACCTCTTCTCCATCAAGGATTTTGGTAGACATTCGGTCTTCACCAAATACCTTCGCCACATTCGTTGTGTCATCTAAAATCGGTTCATGACGAACGATTAAAACTCCATCTTTAGTAGATACTAGATCGGGTTCAATAAAATCTGCACCTTGAGCGATCGCAACTTTGTATGCTTCTAAGGTATGTTCTGGTAATAAACCACTCGCGCCACGATGTCCGATAACTAGTGGGTCTTGACCATTAAGAGTATTTAAATTAGTAACATTCGGAGTTGCGATCGGTGCTTCCAGCAGTTTTCCTTCAGCATCAAAATGCAATAGGTAAGGGCCAAATTCATCTCCTACCCAAAGCTCACCATTTTCATCAATTGCCAAGGATTCGAGATCAAAATCTCCTCCGGTTAACAGACGTTCTTCGCTACCTTCGTTAACAATATCAACAGGAATTAAATTATCAGGATCAGATAGCTGAATAAAATTCTCTACCTCTACACTGCCGTCACCTTTTTCTACTCCCGTAAAGTTGGGATCTGTTTGATATATGCGTAACAAATAATCGGTACTATTGGCTTTTGTACCAAAGCCATTATCAGACAAAAACCAAAACGCCCCTGTATTATCTGG
>JBJOPG010000153.1:0-16836 GCA_046050865.1 Cyanobacteriota bacterium | reverse complement strand
AATCCTGAATTAACCAAACAGATGGGGGATGCTGGTCGTGATTATCTGCAACAGCACTATACCCCAGAGTTAATTGCTCAACAGTATTGTGAAGTACTGGGAGTTGAGGTGAATCCTCTCAATGGTCATCCCCATCAGGAACATATTTTGTATGGGATGGTGAAGAGTTAGGTAGTGGGTAGTGGGTAGCAAGTAGCAAGTAGCAAGTAGCAAGTAACTAAACCTCATTACTCATTACTCATTACTCATTACTCATTACTCATTACTCATTACTCAAGCTGCGGTTAACCGAAAAGTATTGCATGCCGAAGTTGTTTTCCCCGACTACAGACACAAATCGGGATTCCAATCTTGATGTCCACGTCCTGACTGACATTTAAACTGTTCTCCCGCCCAAATTATCTGCCATTGTTGAGCATTTACCTCACCATAAGGAGCAAATTCAACTAGATAGCGTCTCTGTGCCACGGAATCATCAGCTAAATTAGTCTGGGTAATGGTCACTCTAGTTAAATTATCCGTGACCTGTTCCATCTCCACTGCTTGTCCTGATGGGGCAACTTCAGTTAAACCTAATCCCGCTACGGCGATCGCCTGGGGGTCTTTACCAATGGAAACAGGTTTCTGGATTTGCAATTCTGGTGATTCTGCTATCGGCGGTGTTGTTGCTTGTGCTTGATTAATCCAATATTTATTGACGGGAATAGCTTGGTAATTATCTCGCAGACTCTGCTGTTTGGCTGGCTGGGCACTATCTGCTGACCACAAATTAATTAAAGAGTTACGGTCTACTTTATTCTCTACTCTGGCAAATAACTGTTGTTGGGGATTAAAAGCCATGACACCAGATTTTTGCTGCCCCAGTTGCGCCGTATTTCTCAGGGGTAATCCTGTAGCTAAATTAGTCATGGTTGCAGAATGGAAATTGCCAGCGATCAGTTGCCCAGTCCCACTGAGACTAAATACCCCTTCATCACTATAGAGATTATTGGTTTTACGGGAGATGCTGCCCTGATGCCAATCCCAGACGTTGATTTTGCCGTCGTAACTACTACTGACCAGGCGATTTCCCTCTGGGAACGCTCCGCGATCGCCCGAAGGCGTAAATTCTAATTGAGCAATATTGTTGCCATCACTATCCAAAGTTTTGAGTAGTTCAGGTTTTGTGCCATCTAGTTGCCACAGTTGAATCTGATTACTCTGTTCTGGTAGTTTTCCAGCAGCATTAGCATCTACCGTAGCCATGACAGCACCATCTGGACTCAGGGCGATCGCCTCTACAGCAGATGTCGTAGCAAAGCTAAATAACTTTTTGCCATCTGGGAAGCTCCATGCAGTTATTCCCGCATCACAAGCACCATAGATTAGTTTGCCAGAGACATCAAAGAGGATTTGCCGACAACCAAAGGCTTCGCCAAGATTTAACACAACTTCTCCGGTGGTAACATCGCGCACGATGATTGCTTGGTCGGGACGTAATAATCCTTGACTCCAAGTAGAAGTGGCTAAAAAACGACTGTCGGGACTAAAGGCGATCGCCGTAGGGGCAATTTCCAAACCGATGTCCTCAGCATAATGTCCTGGTAATACTCGCAGGATCTCGCCGTTGTTAACCTTCCAGAGGGTAATCTGACTGGCGCCGACACTGGCAAGTAATTGTCCATTAGGACTAAATTTAATGGCGTTAACGGGGGTCGTTGATTCTAAACTACGGGCGAGAACTGCACTTTCCCACTCGGAAGTTTCTGAAGTTAATTGTTCGCGAATATCCCCTAGTGATCCCCTTAAGGAATCTTCGGTAGTTTGCGCTGTAATCGAGGGTTGTAAACTGATGGCGATGGCGATCGCCGTCAAATACTTGATTAAATAATATCTGGTGCTCAAACTTCTGCCTTCTTTTTACGTAAACAATATAAAATTAATAAACAAAATATAGTGGTTCCCACTAGATACTTAATCGGATTGGGAACGATCGGGCTAGGAGAAAAGAATCCTTCAATAGTTCCCGCCATCAGCAACATGGGAACAATCCCCATCAATAGCTGTGCTGCTTGAATACTGTTATTTTTCAAAGCGTCGATCCGCTGATACTTACCAGGAAAGATCATCCCTTTACCAATTAATAATCCTGCCCCCCCGGCAAAAAAGATGGCGGGTAATTCTAAAGAACCGTGGGGAAAGACAAACGCCCAAAAAGGATATGCCAGGTTATTTTTCCCGACTAAAGTGGCGATCGCCCCGATCGATATGCCATTAAACGCCATAATAAACATCGTATAGATGCCTGCGGTAATACCCCCCGCGATCGCCCCAAAGGAAACCGACAGGTTGTTAATGGTAATGTTGCTAGAAGCTAACGGCTCAGTCCCCACCATTGAACCCATCCAGAGTTCTCCATCTTCTTCCACGATTTTAATAATATGATCGGGAACAGTAATGGCAATAAAAGTGGGGTCGCGCCAACCATACCACCAAGCAATTGTCGCCGTTAAGAGAAAGATCCCTGTGGCGATCGCAATATAAACCCAACTATCCCGTATCACTTGAGGCAAACCCCAAAGATAAAACTCTTTGACCTGTTGCCATTCTTGACGCTGAGAACCTTGATAGATCTGGTTATATCCACGAGCCGTCAGCTTCTGCAAATCCTGGGTCAAAATATTGCCCACCTTATTCGTCCTAGCCCTAGCTAAATCGGCGGAAACGGAACGATACAAACTAGCTAGATCCTTAATTTCTGTGGCAGATAGGGATCTAATTCCCTGCTTTTCTGCTTGCTGTAGCAACCCGTCCAAACGCTTCCAGTTTGGTTCTCTTCTGGCAATCCAACGTTGAACATGCATATTGTTCTGATTAAAACTAGATCAGTTATAGCAAATGGAGGCAAGAGTGCGAAGGGAAGAGGCAGATTCTTAAAATATTAGGGGTTATTAAGTAGATTGATTACTGCAATGACTAAATTACAAAATGAACAAAGCAATCTTGGAAGTTTTTGTCCTGTAATCAGGATATAAATTATCTAACCCCAACTTTTCGCTACATTTTTATCTACAATTAAAATTTTAAGAACTACATATTATTTCCCCATGTTCGAGTCAAATAAACTACCCATAGGACTACTTTTGCAGAATGCTGGATTGATTTCTCCTGAACAGCTACAAAATGCCTTAGAACTTCAATCACAATATACGCAGCTAAAGTTAGGGGAGATTTTGGCAGTACAACAAGGTATCAAAGTTAAAACTATTGATTTTTTTGTTGATAAATGGCAAGAGATTATTGATCAGGGTCAACTTTTTCCTCTAGGTTATTATCTCGAAAAAGCATGTTTGTTAAATGAACAGCAAATTAAGATTATTATTCAAGAACAGAAAGAAAAATCCCAAAAAAACTCTCAAAAATTTGGAGCTCTGGCGGTACAAAAAGGCTGGATCAAACAGGATACAATCAACTTTTTCTTGGCTAACTTATCTTCTAAGCCACCCCAGCTAATTTCTTTAAATAGATTAGAAGCATATAATCAATCAACATTACATTTAGAAAAAAAATATGCTGATCATTCTCTACTTTTAAGTCGTATTTTAGCCTGGACTGGAGGAGTTCCTAGTCTGACTAAAGTTATTTGCCAGGTATTTGCTCAATCTGATGCTAATATCCCTCCAGGAAAAGAAATTAATGCCGTAGATCAATTTGTGGAAGGAACCCTGATTAGAAAATGGCAGACGAGCAGATCTGCAGCACCAATTAGAGCCATAAGACATAGTTTCCTCAATAATTGTCGCTGTGACTCTAGTTTATTGTTAAAGGAATATTTAAATATTTTAATTTCAGGGAGCAAAAAGTATCAAGGTAACCAAGAACAAGTGGAATTACTTTTGTTAGGTTTGATTGTTCAAGCAAAAGATCAGTTAAAAGTCGCAAATATAATTTATCAGCAGATTTTTAATCAAGAATTTATTGCCCAGGAATTAGCCAAAAGATCATCAAAAGTAGAGAGTTTCATTGATGATCATCATGATCCTGGTCTTAATCAAACTAATTTTGTTAAATCAGTAAATTCAATTGTTGAATATGCCCCTCAAGCTCCCATAGAACAAAGTTCACAGGTAGTTGCTGTTGTTACTCAGGCTGATGTTGAAGTCAAGTCCAATCCCATTCCCCCCCAACCAAAGCATAATCTTGACTCCAGGCAAACCACCTCAACTCCAGAACCCTTGACTAAAATAGCTTCTATCATAGCTGGTACAGCGATCGCCTTATTAGTTCCTTTATTTTTAGCCATCAATAACAATAATTACGATTCCGGCATTGGCGCAACAGCACAGGTAACTTCTAATTCTCCGCGAAAAATCAACGAACTTCAGCAATTTTGTAGTGAATTACAGTTTACCAATCTAAACTCTTCATTACAGTCGATATCTAAGCTAGAAACCGAGCAACAGCAGCTTTTAAAGAACTTCCCCCCTAACTGTGACCATGCCCTAAACCGACTAAGAGTAGCAATTGCTCCACAGCTAGGGAAGGAAAACAGAATTATCGAGGCAATTCACCATCTCTGTAAAGTACCTGCCGATGCCGAAATACATATTGGTGCAGAAATCTGGCTCAGACGCTGGTATAAATCCGCTAGTTGGGGCGAAGAGACAAAATTTTATCTTGAAGAAATCAGTACCCATAATTATAAAAAATGTCCTGCTGCTTATTTTTTAGATGATGTAGACTAGGATGACCCGGCGTTGCTGAATCGAGATATGAACTTAAAAACTAAAAATTTCAATTACACTCTTAAAAAGCTGAGAGCTAAAAACGATATCATCATCAATTCATGTTTTAAATCAGCAACGCCAGATGACCCTAATGAAGAGCAGCATCTGATCAAGACATTTCTAACATTCTTTGAATTGGTTTTAAGGCAGCGACGCGAGTTTCTTCAGGGAGAGTGATTTCTGGAGTCTTATTTTTCATTGCCAAATATAACTTTTCCAAAGTATTTAGTCGCATATACGGGCACTCATTACAGGCACAATTGTTCATCCCTGGGGCAGGAATAAACTGTTTTCCAGGAGCAGCTTTTTCCATTTGATGAATAATCCCCGGCTCCGTGGCGACGATAAATTTATCGCCCTGGCTTTGTTGAGCATAGTGCAATAAAGCGGTGGTTGAACCAATAAAGCCGGCATGACGCAAGACAGGAGGTTCACATTCAGGGTGAGCAATCATTTCAGCAGTGGGATGTTGGACTTTTAATGCCAAAATTTTCTTTTCGGAGAAGGTTTCGTGGACAATACAACTTCCGTCCCATAAGACCAAATCTCTACCTGTCTGCTCACTCACATAGCGACCTAAATTGCGATCTGGAGCGAAGATAATTGGTTGATCTACAGGAATCTGATTGACGATCTTAACGGCATTAGAGCTAGTACAGATAATGTCGCTCAGAGCCTTGATTTCAGCGCTACAGTTAATATAGGAAATCACAATATGGTCGGGATGTTGAGCCTTGAAAGCTTGAAAAGCATCTGCTGGACAACTATCCGCCAAAGAACAACCAGCCTCTAAATCTGGCAGCAATACTAGTTTATTGGGGTTTAAAATCTTTGCCGTTTCCGCCATAAAATGTACCCCGGCAAAAACAATTACTTCTGCATCAGTATTCGCAGCCTGCTGAGATAAACCCAAAGAATCTCCTAAATAGTCGGCAATATCTTGAATATCAGCTTCTTGGTAGTAATGAGCCAGGATTACAGCATTCAACTCTTGTTTAAGCTCATTGATTGCACTAAATAAATCGTTAGGAATCTCGTGAAAGTTAGTCTTGGGTCGAGCCGCAGTAAACATGTTTTTTCGTTCCTGATAACTGGAAAATATTAAGGATTTAATTTAATTAACAAAATTAATTATAGTAGTTTTTACTATAAATCATATTATAGTGCATCACACCATTATTTGTCTAAGGACTTATGGCTGAAATTGAACTTGCTCAATCGTAAAGATAGGATGTTTTGATGTTTAATATTTCCATCTTCTTTAATCACCTCAAAAACGCTCATTTTAATTGATTAATCAATAAAATAGCTGAATAAAACAGTTAAAGATAGATATTGAAGAGAATTTCTGTATAATCAGTTATGTTTTTTAACATTGATTAATTTTTATTCAGGCATTAGGTTATTCATCATGGTTGTTTCCATACAGTACATGAGAGCGATCGCAGTTCTTCTGGTAGTATTTCATCATGCAATGTGGAAAGGAGAAGTATACAGTGGAACTCCTTGGGATTGGTACAACTTTGGGATCGCGGGAGTAGATTTATTTTTTATCATCTCGGGCTATATTATGTGCTACACAACTAACCGTAGAGAAACTGATATTTATCAATTTCTTAAAGCCCGATTTATCAGAATAATGCCCCTGTATTGGATTTTAAGCAGTATAGCTTTAGTGATCTACCTCTTCATGCCAGATAAAATTAATAGTTCTGGTGGAGCTACTAGTATTTTTCATTCATTTACACTGATTCCCAGCAGCTCTAAATACTTAATCCAAAATGGTTGGACTCTTAGCTATGAATTTTTCTTCTATTTTATTTTCTCTTTGGGATTGATATTTTCAACTGCCAAAAAATATCTTTTGCCAGCTATTGTCTTAATTGTTTTAGCAATCTTAGGTCAAGTATTTAAACCAGATAATGTTTATTTCGCATTCATGACGAGCTTTATTTTGCTTGAGTTTGTGATGGGAATGGTGATTTTTAGCTTAACTCAAAAATATAGTTTGCCCAAAAACATGGCGATCGCTCTTTGTCTGTTGGCGATCGCCTTACTTGTTTATTTGAGTCATGGCGAAGAAAGTAGTAATCGAGTAGTTGATTATGGAATCCCCTGTCTACTATTTTCTTTCGGATTAGTTAATCTAGAAAATGATTTACAAGAACACAAGCACCATCAACTCAGTAAGATACTGGGAAAAATCGGCGATTCATCCTATTCGACTTATTTAGTCCATCCGTTTTTTTTGGTAATTGCTTCGATGATTTTAGGCAAATCAAGTCTGACTGATTTTGGTAATTTATTTATCATCATCCTGGCTTTTGGTTCCATTTTAACGGGTTGGATTTGCTACGTTGCTTTGGAAAAACCCCTAACTAAATTTGTTAAACAGAAAGTTACTCAGAATATCAAAAAGGAACCAGCAAAACAGTTAATCTCTAAATAGAGGAAAGATAACCTGTAATTCCCCTACCTAGTTTGCTGAAAGATAAACTTTCAAAGCGGCAAGGTCTAAGGACTCAAAATCTTGCAAAAAATCTAATAAGCGGGGGGCAATGCTTGCTATCCCTTGGCTGACGTTAGATTCAATATTGAGGGGGATAACTGGGTCATGGAGGGAAAGACGCAATAAGAACCAGCCGTTTTCTTGGGGAGAATTACAGGATATTCTAACTCCCTCATAGTTGTGAGGTACAACTGTCCAATCTGGTTGAGTATTGGCAAACTCTTCAAGTTTAGTAATTACCTGATTCCCATAGGCTTTAAAATCTTGATCCTGAATAGTCAGACGAAATTCTTCACTTTCCGCCGGCTCTTGTAGCTCAGCAATTAGATCCGTGAGTAATTTTCCCTGCCGTTTGGCTTTTGCCAGTTCCACCAATAGCTTGGTAGCCAAATAGGCTCCATCATCAAGAAAATAATTCTCCTTCATGGCTCCATGTCCCGAGGTTTCGATCGCCAGCCAGGATACTTCCCCAGCATCATTTAAGCGCCTTGACTCTTCGATCACATTTTTATAACCTCGTTTAAAACGATGATGTTTGCCCCCTAGATGCTCAATAAATTGGGTTAAACCATCAGAAGTAATAGAGTCAGTTACCACAGTAGAACCTGGATGTTCCTGTAAGACGATTGCTGAGATTAAGGCGATCAAACGATTCCGATTGAGTTCTTTGCCCTGATGATCAACCGCTGCCACGCGATCGACATCCGTGTCAAAAATAATGCCAAAATCAGCCTGATGATTAACAACTGCTTGGCAGATTGATGCCATTGCCGCTGGATTTTCGGGGTTGGGAATATGATTGGGAAACATCCCGTCAGGATCGAGAAACTGACTCCCAGTAATATCTGCCCCTAGTGGTTTCAACACTTTGTCGGCATAAAAACCGCCTGCGCCGTTGCCTGCATCAACAACTATCTTTAAACCAGTTAAAGGTTGGGCAAAATTATCAGGATGGTTAACCCCTTGGCGAACAGTCTCCACTAACCTAGACGCATAAACAGAGATAAAGTCTCGGCTAGTGATGGTTCCCTGATCAATATTGGTAAGGAAGTTTTCTGTGGCAGCAAGGTTTAAAGCAATATTTAAAGCAATATTTAAAATCTCCGTAATATCAGCCTTGGCCAAACCTCCTTGAGGGGTAAAAAACTTCATGCCGTTACGGTTGAAAGGTAGATGGCTAGCGGTGAGCATAATAGCCCCATCACAGTTAAAACCTGCTGTGATCGTACTCATAAACATGGCAGGGGTAGAAGCCAGATCAAAATTATAAACTTGACAACCGGCGATCGCCATTCCTGCAATCACGGCTTGAGTTAAGCTTTCCCCTGAAAGGCGACTATCTCGACCAATGGCAATAGTTAGCTCGGTAGCGGGTTTATTGTCTTGCTGGGTAAGCCACTGGACGAAAGCATTGCCCAAAATTTTGACCACCTCAGGAGTCAGGTTGACTGCTTCATTGGGCACTCCTTCTAGGGCTACACCACGGATATCCGAGCCATTTTGTAACTTTTGCCAATCAATAGTATTAGTCGTTTGCATAGTTAAAACCAAATTGATGATGGGTAGTTAAACTTTGCCCAGAGAGATTCACTCGCCAACACCATATATTAGTAGATATAGATCGCGAAAAGTCTTGATTGAGATTAAAAAATAATTATGCCTCTAATTAAAATTCAGTCCTCTGTCTCCCCTACCGAAGCAACAGTTAAAAGTTTATTAACTAGCTTGTCTAGTAGTTTGGCAAAACATCTGGGTAAACCGGAATCTTATGTCATGACTGCTTTTGAAAGTGATGCGACTATGACCTTTGGTGGCACATTTGATCCCGTCTGTTATGTAGAGATTAAAAGTATTGGCAGTATGAGTCCAGACCAAACTAAGGCAATGAGTCAAGATTTTTGTAGTCAAATTAGCGATGAATTGGATGTACCAGTGAACCGTATTTACATTGAATTTGCTGATGCGAAAGGCTATATGTGGGGCTGGAATAAGTCCACTTTTGGCTAAATCTGGAGCTTGGACTTTCATTAAGCTTGTTGGGTAGGATGCTACTATCGATTTTTTCCATAGCACAAACTATTGATCAATCCTTATTCTCTGGACACTCACGTTGATTAAATGATGGGTAATCCAACTTTGCTCAGAGAGTCTAGTTGGAAAAACCCTGTTTGAAGTTTGCTACTGATTGTTAGTCGAAGCTAAATCCGCTTCTTTGGCAGCTTCTATGGTAGCTGTTTCTTCTGATCCAAAGGCGAAACGTAATAGGGGTGGTGCAATAAAGGTGGTGAGAATTACCATAATGATAATCGCTGCCTGTAACGGTTTATCTAGAACACCACTGGCAGCTCCAATACCCGCAAAGACTAAACCTACTTCCCCACGAGGAATCATGCCAATGCCGATCGCCAAACGATTGACTTTTTCTTTGCCAAAAACCGCCCAACCAGTGATCACTTTGCCGATGATCGCCACCACAATTAAAAAGGCGGCAATAACTAATCCTTGACGATTATCCGCACTGCTGGGGTTCAGTACACTAAGATCGACTCTTGCCCCCACCGACACAAAGAAAATTGGCACGAAAACATCAGCAATAGGTCGAATTTGCTCATCTAACTCTTTACGAGTTTCCGTTTCATCTAAGACCAAGCCGGCGGCAAAAGCACCGAGAATTGCTTCTAAGTGAATTGCATTCCCTAAAAACGCCATAATGAAAGCAAAAATCAGGGCGGGGATGACTAAGTTACCTCTGGTTTTTAATTTACTGGCGATCGCCACAAAACTTTTGTTAAAGAATTGACCTAAAAAGATGGAACCTAATAAGAAAGCCGTGGCACTAACAATTAAGTAAATTACGTTGGCTATATCCACTTCTCCAGTCTTTGCCAAACTAGCAACTACCGCCAAAACAATAATCCCGAGTACATCATCAATGACCGCCGCCCCTACAATAATTTGACCTTCTGTGGATTTAAGCTGTCCCAGCTCCGATAGTACTTTAGAGGTAATACCAATACTGGTAGCTGTTAATGTAAGCCTACGGTACCAGCCACAAAGGGAGCCACCACCCCCACCACCGCAACAATTGCCGCCCGTACACCAACTTTTTGTAATTCTTTCAAATCTGATTCCAAACCGATTTCAAATAAAAGAATAATTACTCCTAATTCTGCCAAGACAGAAACTACTTCGCTAAAGGAAGTAAATACTTCACTACTCAGCTCTGCACTTAATCCTCCAAACTGTTGCAGGATAGTTACTACTACAGAATCACTGGCAAGAGTTCCTGCTTCGGGAAAAACTAATAGGTGCAAAGCGGAAACTCCCACTACTACCCCCCCCACTAGTTCTCCCAATACTGGCGGTAAATTGGCTAATTGAGAAAGTTCTCCCCCCACTTTACTAGCTAGATAAATAAAGATGAGGCTTAATAAAACTCCTGATAATACTAGCGGTGCGGCTTCTGCATTCGTTTCAGTGGCTACCTCCGTGGCTAATAAGCAAGAGGGAAAGACATCGGGAATGAACCCATGTTGTAATAGTGATGGGAATTGGTACATGATTATTTTTGATTCGATAATTGAGAATTTTGAGGTTGGTTGCTTAGTTATTGTATTATCTACATCTCCACTCCATAGCAAGCAATAAGTGACTTGTTAAATATTAACCAAATGCTTGACCGTCCTGAGATCCTAATTGATATTTCGCTTGCGAACACATGAGTTTTAAGCTGGTTTTATCTTGTTTTACGGTAAAGTCTGCCAAGATTAACGAACTAACGTTATGGTAAGGATTAGCTTAAATATCGTAAATTCAACCTTAGAGCGTGAAACCAGGCATTTTATACGGCATCAGCATCGGTACAGGCGATCCTGAATTGATTACTGTTAAAGGATTACGTATCTTGCAATCGAGCGATATTGTTGCCTTCCCCGCTGGGGTGAATAATCGTTTGGGTGTCGCTCAAAAGATCATCAAATCATGGCTTCAGCCACATCAGGGAATTTTACCTTTGGAATTTCCTTATGTTCAAGATGAACTCAAATTACAAACAGCCTGGTCAAAAGCCGCTCATCAGGTGTGGCAAGAGCTTAATTTGGGAAAGAATATTGCCTTTGCCTGTTTAGGGGATGTCAACTTTTATGGCACTTTTACTTATCTCGCCCAAACCTTAGAGCGATCGCATCCCGAAGTAACCATCGAGACGGTTCCTGGAGTCTGTTCTCCCATGGCGATCGCTTCAGTCCTCGGCATTCCCCTCACCGTTAATCAGCAGAAAATGGCAGTTTTACCTGCCCTCTATACGGTACAAGAATTAGAGACGGCACTTGATTGGGCAGAGGTAGTGGTGTTGCTGAAAGTGAGTTCCGTCTATGCTCAGGTCTGGCAGATCCTAGAGCAAAGAAATTTACTGGCATTTAGTGCGATCGTCGAGCAGGCTACTTTCCCCGAACAGAAGATTTATCGTGATCTGCGCCATCATCCGCAACTAGATTTGTCCTATTTTTCAGTTTTATTAATTAATCAGCCAGGAAAAAATTAAATCAATATTTGTCAATGATCAAGAAGTAAATTTTTCTTACAAGAAATATTGCAAATTATTTTGAATTCTCTCCTAAGTAGATGCATTCAGTCATTACCATGGTAGCTTTGGACAGGGAGTTAAGGCTAATTTACCAATTATTACCAATAAGCGGGAGTCGAAAAGAATTTTGGATATTCAACCTACACCACCAGGATTGTTAAGAGAAGATATTAGCGAGTATGTGGCACAACTACAGTTACATATGGCACTACAGGCACGCAACCTACTTCCCAGTCTAAATAACACCAGTGTAACTAATAGCCGTCAGCAGATGTTACAGGAAACTCAAGCGATCGCTGAAAAGTTTGCTTCCCGCCAATCCTTATAAAACTTAGCTTGATTAGGCTAACAATCCATAGCTCCAAGCATAGAAAGATAAAACTCTAACCATCAATAGCATAGGGATAAGTCTAGCCTCACTTCTAATTAGACTTATTTCTGGGTTTATTTTCGCTCCTGACCTTAGAAAATTTATCAAATCAATCTTAAAATTCTTTAAATTGAGCTTTGAACAGGGTTAGAATCCCCTCTCAGGTTACATTTAGACCAAATTTTAATCTCAAAATAACTATCTTTCTTCTCCGTAATACTATCGGTTTAATGATAAAAAATAACAGTTAAAATCAGAGAATATACGCAAAAACAACCTGATTTTTCATCAAATTCATCAGACTGTGATTATGATGGTTTGCGTCTTAAAAAATAGATGATATAACAGACCTATAGTTAAGCGTTAAGTTGATTACTCATGTTTTACAACGGATATATCAACTATCTATTGTTTATACTATTTGGTTTTTTCTAGGCTAAATCCTCGCTAAATTTTACAGCAGAATAAACCTGTTTAGTATTTCAAGTACATAGGTTAAGTCATCAGTTCTATCAACCTCAAAAACTATTCAAACTAAGGCAGTAGTTGAAAGTTACCAAATCACACAATTTAATTATTGCTCATTACCAATTAGTGGTAGATGAATAAGTATAACGAGAAACTACAAGAACAAATATTGATTGTCGATGACTTACCAGAAAATGTCAGGCTGCTGTCATCTTTATTGAGGGAGCAAGGCTATAGCGTAATCTCTGCCACCGATGGCAAGATGGCTTTGTCGATTGTCCAACAAGAACATCCCGATCTAATCCTGCTGGATATTATGATTCCCCAGATGGATGGTTATCAAGTTTGTCGTCACCTAAAATCTGAGGCTCAAACCAAACATATTCCGATCATTTTCCTCAGCGGCTTAGATTCAGAATTTGATAAGATTGAAGCTTTTAAGGTGGGGGGAGTAGATTACATTACTAAACCCTTCTTTGTGGAAGAAGTGGTACTGCGGGTTAAGGCTCAACTAGCCAGTATTCAACAGCAGCAAGAATTTCAGCAGATCCTCAAGGAACAAATTACCGAGCGCAAAATTGCCGAACAAGAGTTAAATAACTCCCGTGCCCTCTTGACAGGAGTTTTGGATAGTTCCCTCGATGGAGTTGCCGCCTTTGAAGCAATTCGCGATCGCCAAGGCAAAATTGTCGATTTTCGCTGGCTAATTGCTAATCCTGTGGCAGCCATGACTGTTGGCGGGACAATTGAAACTCTCCAAGGAAAAAGATTGTTTGTGGAAGGCTCCCCCGGTCACTTATTTGAAGGTTTATTCGACTTGTTTGTGCAGGTGGTGGAAACCTGCACCGTTTTAGAGCAAGAACATTACTACAATTCCTTCTCCCTCAAAACCTGGTTTCACATCGTCGCAGTTAAGTTGGGGGATGGTTTTGCCATGACTTTTCGTGATATCAGCGATCGCAAACAAACTGAAAACACCCTCAAAAAAGCTAACTTACGCCTCACTTATCAAGCAAACATCGATAGTCTGACCCAGATTGCCAATCGTCGTCGCTTTGACGAATACATTACTCAAGAATGGTCACGATGCTCTCGGGAGCAAGATTATTTATCTCTCCTTCTCTGTGATGTAGATTTTTTTAAAATATATAACGATACCTATGGACATCAGGCAGGGGATGGCTGTCTTTACGAGGTGGCAAAAGGAATTGAACGAGCTGTCAAACGACCTGCTGATATTGCATTTCGCTATGGTGGAGAAGAGTTTGCAGTAATTCTACCCCATACTGATGGACAGGGAGCAATTAGGGTGGCGGAGGAAATTCAACAACAAATTTTTGACCTCAAGCTAGCTCATATTGCTTCTCAAATTAGCGACAATATAACCCTTAGCATTGGCGTGTCCAGTATTATTCCTGATACTCGAACTTCACCCCATAAATTAATATCGGCTGCGGATAGTGCCTTGTATGATGCCAAATTCAAAGGTCGCAATCGTGTGATTTTTCGCTCCGTTGAGTTTGTTTGAATTTGGTTTAGATTTATTTTGGCTCCTAGGGATTACTCTATTGGGAATAGTCTATAACAGCATTATTACCTTGTTCTGAAATTTGTTCCTCTGAACCAACAAAGATTGACTCTACAATACTGAAGTCAAAACTGATAAACTCCTGTAAGATATCATTCTACGGGGAGAAAAAAAAGAGTGATGGCTAATATTGATAGTGATTCATTAAAGGCGGTTTATTTAGCTATATAAACCAGGATAATGTGCTTGAAATAGCTATAAAATTAACTGTTTAAACTATAAAATATAGTTTATGGCTTGTGATCAGCTAACTTTCTAATCATTGACTCGACGTAAGTTACAAAACCTTTTACAGTTGTGCTGTGGCTCTTTGATTGTCAATTTCAAAGTAAATATTATATTAAAATACTATATTAACAATGTAATCAACTTGACTTCAGTACCTGCTTAAAAATGGGTTTGCAATTTTTACTCAATTGCCATTAAAAATTAAAATATATGTATTGCTATTTATCTATATTCCTATGATGTTTGAATATTAGGAGATATTCGTGATTAAAATACTAATAGTAGACGACCAAAACTTCACTAGACAAGCATTGCAAACAATTCTAGAAACTGAAGCAGATTTTGAAGTAGTAGGGAAAGCTACTAGCGGTCTTGAAGCAATTAAGTATTTGGAACAAAGCAAGGTTGATATTGCTCTAGTGGATCTGGAAATGCCAGAGATGAATGGTCTAACATTAACTAAAATACTTAGTCAACGTTTTGCTGATACTAAGGCAATTATACTCAGTAGTCATGATGGGGATGATGAGATTAATTCCGCAGTGGAAGCAGGTGCTAGGGGCTATCTCCTCAAAAACACCTCAGCGCAAGAGATTGGCGATACAATTCGTGCTGTCCAACGGGGTTATTTTCAGTTAGGGCCGGGGTTATTTGAAAAACTCCTGTCCCATTTTATTCAAGAACAAGAAGACTCTGCTGAGAAGTTGCTCAATCTTCAGAACAATTACGAGCGATCGCTTTTGGAATTAGAACAGAAAATTGTGGCCCAAAATGATCTCGACAGAAAAGAGATGTATCGAGAATTAGAGCTTCAGATCCGCAATCTAAAGCAAGATTTTCGTCAAGGATTGGGCAATTTTCAATCTCAGGTGAGTAAACAATTACAATCGGGGATTGAAGCCGCAGGGGCTCAGTTCAATCGTTCTGCCCCTGATATGTATAAAATAGAGATGCAGGTTGATCAGCGCAATTTAGAACAGCAAAGATATATCAACACTCTGTTTGCCAGCAGTAAGCAAGCTCTCAAAAAATTAGAAGATCAGATTTACGTCTTGCGCTATTTTGTGATCTTCCTCAGCATTATTTTCTTTATTGTGGGTATTAGTATGCTGGTACTGAACTAATTCAGGACTAGTCACGCAAAATTACTCATAAACTAAATTAATTCGGTAATCCCTACAAGACTAATTAATTTAATAATTTAGATAATGTTTTTTAGCACTCGCTACTGAAGAGTGCTAAATTTGCAAATGAAAGATGTAGCGAAACGGAAAAGAAAATCCTATGGCGAAGATTGTTTCGTTTAATGAAGAATCAAGACGAGCATTAGAACGAGGTGTAAACGCTCTGGCTAATGCAGTTAAAATTACTCTGGGCCCTAAAGGTCGTAACGTTTTATTAGAAAAGCAGTTTGGCGCACCACAAATTGTCAACGATGGAATTACCGTCGCCAAAGAAATTGAATTAGAAGATCCGTTAGAGAATACTGGAGCGAGATTAATTCGTGAAGTAGCCTCCAAAACGAAAGATAATGCAGGAGATGGTACAACTACTGCCACCGTAATTGCTCAGGCACTGATTAAAGAAGGCTTGAAAAACGTAGCTGCGGGAGCAAATCCTGTCGCCTTGAAAAAAGGTTTAGATAAAGCTACTGCCTTTTTAGTCAAGGAAATTGCTGCTGTCGCCAAGCCCGTGGCAGGGGATATGATCGCCCAAGTAGCTACTGTATCTTCTGGGAATGACGAAGAAGTTGGTAGCATGATTGCCCAAGCAATGGATAAAGTTACTAAAGATGGGGTCATTACCGTCGAAGAATCCAAATCCCTAGCTACAGAATTAGATGTGGTGGAAGGGATGCAGATCGATCGCGGTTACATTTCTCCTTATTTTGTCACCGATCAAGAACGCCAGATCGTGGAATTTGAAGGTGCCGTAATTCTCATTACCGATAAAAAAGTTAGTGCGATCGCCGATCTAGTTCCCGTCCTCGAAAAAGTTGCTCGGGAAGGCAAGCCCTTGCTGATCATCGCCGAAGACCTGGAAGGGGAAGCCCTTGCTACCTTGGTGGTCAACAAAGCTAGAGGGGTCTTAAACGTGGCGGCGATTAAGGCTCCTGGTTTTGGCGATCGCCGTAAGCAAATGTTGCAAGATATTGCTGTCTTAACTGGTGGTCAGCTCATTTCTGAAGAAGTCGGTTTAAGCTTGGATAACGTTGATGCTGATATGTTGGGTAATGCCGATAAAATCGTGATCGACAAAGAAAATACCACCATCGTCTCTGGTTCAGGCAATACTGCTGACATCAAAAAAAGAGTTGAGCAG
>JBJOPG010000152.1:0-10819 GCA_046050865.1 Cyanobacteriota bacterium | reverse complement strand
TTTTTAGCGACAGTTGGTAGTTATCTGGTGACAGAATATCCAGTTTATTCGCAAACCGAACCAAATATAGAGCAGCAAGCAGATTTTCAAAAACACTTTAAAAGCCTTGGAATAGAAGGCTCAATTATGATTTACGATCTCAATCAAGATCGTTTCTATCAACATAATCGCGATCGCAACGACACTGCTTTTCTTCCTGCTTCCACCTATAAAATTCCTAATTCTCTAATTTCTTTAGAGACGGGAGTAATCCAAAATGATGTTGATGTTTTAACTTGGGATGGCATTGAAAGAGGTTTAAAGTTGGTCATCAACGAATGCAGGACTTTGTGACTAAAATCGCCTATGGTAATCAAAATATTGGTGCCCAGGAAGACATTGATAAGTTTTGGTTGGAGGGAGCGTTACGTATTACCCCACGACAGCAAATTGATTTTCTCCGTCGTCTTCAGCAAGATGACTTGCCGTTTGCTCAAAGAAATATCGACTTGGTTAAAGATATTGCGATCGCGAAGCGTGGACGGAGTCCAATCGCCGAACAAACCTCTAACTATGTATTACGGGCAAAAACGGGATTGGCTACTTCCGTCACACCGCAGATAGGTTGGTATGTAGGTTATTTAGAACAAAATGATAATGTTTATATCTTTGCGACGAATATTGATGTTGTTAGCGACAACGATGTGGCAGCGAGGTTAGAAGTTACTAAATTATGTTTACAAGATTTAGGGCTACTTTAAGGTTCAATCCCTGGAAATAGGGTTCAAAGGTAAGGAACTTGCAGTGGAAAAAAAACGCGACCTAGTAAAGATTTAGATCGCGGTTGTAAGTTGTTGGATCGATAATTACTAGTTACTATTTAGCTGTACTGTTCTTCTGTATCTAAATCAAACAGCATTTGCAAAGAGCGTAAACAGTGACGACGAGCTTCTATATCCTGTTGCGCTTTTAGTTGTACCATCGGCTCATGCAGAATCTTATTCACAATACCTCTGGTTAAAGCCTCAATTACTTCTTGGTGTTTTTCGCCAAACTCTGAACCTAAACGAGATAACGCTTTCTCCATTTCCTGTTCGCGGATACTTTCGACTTTGTTCCGTAAACAGCTAATAGTGGGGACTGTTTCTAGCGATCGCCACCAGAGTAGATAGTTCGTCACTTCCTGTTCAATAATCACTTCAGCTTCTTGTGCCATCTGGCGACGGGTTTCTTGGTTTGCTGCCACTACCGCCTTGAGGTCATCTACGTTATAGGAACTTACACAACCAATTTCGCTTACATTAGCATCGATGTTGCGAGGGACGGAAATATCTACCAACATCAAGTCTTGATCTAGAGTTAAATGTTCCTCTAGCTTGGCACGGTCTAAGATAGGTTGAGTTGCCCCTGTACTGGTAAATACTAGATCAGCAGTGGCGATCGCCTGCATCATTTCTCCCAGAGGATAGATCTGAATTTCCACCTGGGCAAATTGACTACAGAGTTCTTGTGCCCGAAGATGGGAACGATTAACAATCGCGATCTTCGTTACCCCTTTAGACAGCAAATGCTTCACCAGCAGGTGAGCCATTTTCCCCGCCCCGATAATAGTGACATTGTAGTCAGATAAGTTATCCACTTTAGTGTGAACTAGCTCCACCGCCGCCGAGCTGATGGACACCGCTCCTGTGCCAATGCTAGTTTCGCTGCGAACTCTTTTTCCTGTGGAAATTGCCTGTTTAAATAAGCGGTCTAGCAACCGACCTAAGCCTTTATATTTTTGTCCTAGCTTGTAAGTTTTTTTGACTTGAGCGAGGATTTGTCCTTCCCCCAGAACCAAACTCTCTAAGCCTGCGGAAACTCTCATTAGGTGACGCAGAGCATCTTCTCTAAGAAGTGTAAATAGATTGGGGCGCAATTCTCGGAGGGAGATTTTGGCTTTATCGGCTAAAAATTGGCTAATCTCTCGTACCCCTTGCTCTAGATCTAACGCTACGCCGTATATTTCCAGTCGATTACAAGTACTGATAATGGCTATTTCCTGAATATGGGGATAGCTTTTGAGCAGGGCGATCGCTTCTTCGATTTGATCTTCAGGAATGCTCAGTTTTTCTCTGACTTCTACCGAGGCAGTTTTATGACTTAAACCAACAACTACAATGTTCATTATGTTTTTTGCAAATTTTGCTTTAATCGGTTCTCAACATGGGGAAAGCTACAGCAAAATCTGGTTTATATCTAACAATTTTTTTAAATCAAACTTTTTTATCTAAAATCTAGGTAATAAAAAGGCAACAGCAGAAGATATCTCTTTTACTAGTTGCCTTTCACCTATATCAATTTATACCTTGTTTGGCGTGCCAATCATCTCCCTAGTTCATCAGGATTTACATATCTTTAAACTATTAATTAAATAATTAAATAATCAAATTAATTTCTTAAAGAGCCTGATGGAAACAGAAGAGCTTTCTATCTCAACTGTAGAGATTTTGGATGGTTGAGCATATGCACTGTATCCACAAAACGGGCAGTTTTGGACTGAGAGGAGATAACCAAACTCTGAGTTCTCGCACCGTCTTTAAAGAAGCGCACACCGTTCATTAAAGTACCAGGAGTAATACCACAAGCAGCAAACAACACTGTTTCGCCACTGGCAAGTTCTTCTGCGCCGTAGACTTTATCGGGGTCGTTAATACCCATGGAGCTTAGTCGCTCTAGGTTACTTTCTTTGCTCTCACCAATTAGACCAGTTTTAACTACCGCAGGATCGTAGATTAACTGTCCTTGGAAGTGTCCCCCCAAACAGCGCATTGCCGCCGCCGAGATTACCCCTTCAGGTGCTGCACCAATACCCATCAATGCGTGGATATTAGATCCAGAGAAAGCACAGGAAATAGCAGCAGAGACATCACCATCTGCAATCAATCTAACTCTGGCTCCTGCATCTCTGATTTCCTTGATCAAACCATCATGGCGATCGCGATCCATTACCACTACTACTAAATCTTCAATTGAGCGACTTAGGCAGTCTGAAAGAATTTTGAGGTTTTCTGTCGCAGATTTATTAATATCTACATGACCTCTAGCTAATGGAGGTGCGGCTAACTTTCTCATGTAGAAATCAGGTGCAGCAAATAATCCACCTTTTTCCGCAATGGCTAAAACTGCCATGGAACCATTTTGACCATAAGCAACGAGGTTAGTCCCTTCGCAAGGATCTACCGCGATGTCAATCTCAATTAGCTCATCGGGATTACAGAAGTTTTTGGCATCGGGACGAGTACAGATACCTACTTCCTCGCCAATATAAAGCATGGGAGCATCATCTCTCTCTCCTTCCCCGATCACAATCCGACCACGCATGTTAATTTTGTTCATGCGCTCACGCATCGCTTCTACTGCTACTTGGTCAGCAGTATCCTTTTCTCCCTTACCCATCCACTTGGCAGAGGCAATGGCAGCTTGTTCTACTACCTCAATAATTTCTAAACCGAGGGTCGTTTCCAGCAAGGTTTTCCTCCCTATTTGCTTGTTTTGCTTGTTATTAAATTTCTTTTCAAAGCGATGCTCTCTCAAGTCCAAAGTCTACCAGAGAGAGAGATCTCTCCGATAATTATTAATTTTTAATAAGCTCTGAAATATAAATCAGTGTTTATCTAAATATCTTATTAGTTTGTAATCTACAGACTCAAAGATTTAGGATGACTTTTAAGAAATAATGAGTTTTCGCTATCAAGTAGGTATTTTATTATATTTTGTGACACAACCAGCTTGAAAATAAGTTGTGCTCTCGGTCAGTAACAATTGCGATTGCCACGCGATCGCCAATTTTGCTTGTGGTCAGTTATCTCGATTCCAACTATGGGCAATGCTAGAATGACCGCCAAACATTAATAAAATATTTATTCCAGCCAATACACGATCAATTTCTAGTTAACCTGTAGAGGAATCAAACGCAATTATTTTGCTCTACTCCTGTATCTCAGGCTAGTCGTTTTTAGCTAATTTTTTGCCTCATGACATCCCACGAATTTCTCACCTTGGTTTTGTTACTCAGTCCTGGTATGGCTCTCTCTGTATTATTGATGCTCACTTTCGCCAAAGGCGGTTAGCCAGAACCTGGTAGAGGTTAAGCTGTTTTTTGCACTTTCTCCTTGGCATTTTCTACTTAGCATTCTTTGCTGGGTAGTTGTTATTTTTTCACAGGCAAACTACTGTCATCAACATTGAAGTCTGACATCAGATGAGGCGGAACTTATGCCTAATTGTCCCTGTAATATTGAAGTAAGTAGCTGATTAACGACTCTAATTAATTTGGGCTACGAAGATTCGTCCCTCAAAGTATGGTTAGGCAGATTAGTCAAACTCTCTTCCAGATCCATTCTCTTCTCCATTTGGCAGAGAAAATAGCCAGTCATCATTGCCGAAGCTAGCAAGTGAGCCAGGTTTTCCCTTTCGGTGGTAATTTTGACATTGAAGTCCCCAGAAGGCAACATCCCCACAAGTCCCTGAACATTTTGCGAGATAATCTGCTTCACCTCTGGGCTAGCAGAAGCAGCGATTTGTGCCAGAACATCAGGATTTTGCTGACGTAAATACTGCATTAAGGTGTTGTAATGCTGTTCTTGCGGTTCAGAATTAAGAAAATCAAAGTTAAATATCATTCGTTACCCAGATAATGGATTTACTTTACTTATACTTTGACATAGTACCCCCAGTAACCGCTAGTCAGAACGTCTGCTAAAAAATTAGTTCAAAAGCTGGGGAAAAAAGAGAATAAAGTGCTTAGGAGATGGCCATATCGTCGATTTCAAAATATTGATGAAATTTATTTGTCACTTCCAGCCAATAGGAACGACCATCTGCCTGTTCTCGTTTACGCACAAATCCCAATTGGACTAGCTCCGCTATCTGTTGATAGGCGCTGCTCCCTCGCAGATCAATTAGTTCCGTCTGCAAAATTGGATTTCTTAACGCCACTGCCGCCAAAGTTCTCAAGGCTCCTTTGCCCAGTTCCGCAGGGACTAACTCTTGGAGTAGATACTGATAGTCTTGTTTGAGTTGCAAGCTATAACCAGTCTCCGTTTCAACAATTTCCAAAGCACTATCTCGATGAGCATAATCATTCATCAACTCAATAATGCCATCTTCAATTAATTCGCGATCGCTCTGGGAGAGTTTAGCAGATTCCGCTTCTTTTTCTTGAAGACAGGAGTGTATTTCCTCCACAGAAAGAGGTCTGCCTTTGATATAGATAATCGCTTCAATCTTGGTGGATAGTTTCATTTGGTTAGAGGATGGTTAAAAATAGTTTGGTTAATAGTTTGGGTAAATTTTTAGATCAGCAAATTTTATTAAAGTAAAAAAAAAGACCCACTCGGTAGAACTGAATCTCTACCACCTGGATCACGCCACGAGGGTTTATGTAGGTTTTTGATCGTGACGCAGGTGACTATGCTAGCACCAAGCACCAACAGAGTGCATGGCAAAGGTTTTCAGATTTATCTGTTTTTTTTCCTCCGCCATCACGATTAGAACTAAGTTAGCTTTTAAGTTAGCTCTTAGGAAAACGTCTCCGTTGCAGGAAATCGGGAATCTCAATTCGTCCCGCATCTTTATTGACTCGATTGCGATCGGGTTGTGGGGCAGCGGGGGCACCCTGAAAAACGTTGTTTGATTCCATTTGAGGCTCTTCAAACTCAATCTCTTCTGTTCCACCGTCAAATCCTGTGGCAATCACGGTAATCCTCACTTCCCCTTCCATGGTGTCATCAATTACCGCCCCAAAGATAATATTGGCATCTTCATCCACCACTTCATAAATACTATCCGCCGCCGCATTAACCTCATGGAGAGTTAAGTCATATCCTCCAGTAATATTAATGACCACCCCCTTCGCACCATGAATTGATGCTTCCAACAGAGGAGAAGATACCGCTGCGATCGCCGCTTCCCGAGCACGGGATTTACCTGACCCCAAACCAATCCCCATTAACGCCGAACCTGCATCCGCCATAATTGCCCTAACATCAGCAAAATCGACGTTGATTAAGCCAGGAATCGTAATAATATCGGAAATCCCCTGCACACCTTGGCGCAGAACATCATCTGCTATGCCAAAAGCTTCTTGCACTGGGGTTTCAGGAGAAATAACTGACAATAACTGATTATTGGGAATAACAATTAGAGTGTCTACTCGACTACGAAAAGCATCAATTCCCTTTTCCGCCTGTTTGGTGCGTCTTCTTCCTTCAAAAGTAAAAGGACGGGTTACCACGCCAACGGTGAGACAGCCCATTTCCTTGGCTACTTCGGCGGCGATAGGAGCCGCGCCTGTCCCGGTGCCCCCTCCCATACCAGCGGTGATGAAGACCAAATCTGTATTTTCCAGGGCATGAGCTATCTCATCTCGCGATTCCTCCGCTGCTTTTTGCCCAATGGCAGGGTTTCCCCCAGCCCCCAAACCTCTGGTAATTTTCTGTCCAATCTGTAGCTTCTGCGGAGCCATAGCATTTTCCAGGGCTTGAGCATCCGTATTGATTGCCCAAAATTCAATCCCCGACACTTGACTTTCAATCATGCGGTTGACAGCATTGCAGCCACCACCGCCCACACCCATTACCTTAATCTTAGCGACATTACTTGGCACTATTTTATTACTCCTAATTTCTTCTTTGGGAATTTGGGAAGCACTATGACCCTTGAAAGGTATTCCCATACTGTTACCTGAAGAGTTGTTCCCTAAGGCAGCAGCTAAATCAGAACGGCTATAGTTAACTTCATTATTATTAAAAGTATTAACGTTTCTTTTTTCTAAAGACATGGGGGGTGCATTAAGGTTTCCGTGCTTAGTTTTCTAATCCAGAATTCAATTTGGTAGCTTAACTCAATTCATTATCATCTGGGTACCTTATTCTAGGAATAATATTAAAGTTTTTGTAATTATTAAACAGATATACTCAGTCATCCTCCAAGAAATTACGGAATAAACAGCAATACTGAACTTCGAGATCGGTAATTATACGCATTTGCTATCGAAAATTATTGCCAGAGATTAGTACTTTTGAATTAAATTTGCCCCCGGATTACTCAAGTCAATATAGGCAATTTCGCTCGTTTTAAGTTGTTTTGGGAGATTTTTTAATTTTGAAATAGTTTTAAACTGTTGTTCTAAACGTGATGACTCTGAACCTAGAAAAACTTGACCAATTTTCGTTTCTAAAAAGATATCACCAGAAGTCTGCCAGTGAACTTCCGACACCTTTAATTCAGGATAGAGAAGAATTAATTGATATATTTTCTGCCAAGTTGGCTGAAATTGTAATTGATAGTCAATAACCTTTAGTTTTGGCAGCGGAAAATCGGCTTTAGTACTACTGTAAAATTTTTGAGCGATCCATTCTCCTTGAGTATTGAGAAAACCAACTTCTCCTTGGGCTGTGGCAAGAGCTACAGGAGCTTTTTCTTGCAAAGAAATTGTGATTAGAGGCGGAATGATTTGTTTGTTAACTTTTGCGGCTTCGACTGAAGGAATAGCTTCAATTTTCTGCGTGATTTCAATGCCATTAACCGACCAAATAAACAGTGGGTAGGTTAGTTTTAAAGCCTGATAAATAGTTTCTTCGCTAACCAGGGTGTCACCATTGATTCTGATTTGATTTTGGTTTTTAATTTGGGAATTTGGTACAATTGCTGCCAAACCAAGACCCGTGGCACAGGAAATTATGCAACAAGCACGCCATAGAGCCAGTCGAGTCAAGCGATGCTGTTGTAGTTTTACTAAAGCCAGCTTATATTGTAGCTGTGGAGGAGGGAATGCATTCATGGCGGAAGGACCATAGTTTGAACTGGGAAAAAACACAGGGTTGATTGCCGATGGTTGGGCTAGGATCTTTTAAAACTGCTTGTGGTTTAACTCGGTTTAACTTAATTAGCAATTATATTAACTGCTATATATAAAATATGCTAGTAGTGTTTAAGTGTAATTTGCCTGAATATATCCTTTAAACAGAGCATTTAACCAAAATCGGTAGTTTTTGCGATCGCTAGCTAAAATTTATTTAAGGGTAGATTTGAATAAAGAGATGAATTAAGAAAAATTTTTGACCGTATTCAATCTATGTTGACGGTTAAGTTTAACTTCTGTTGTTGAAGAGCAGTAAAACCCTGGAATATATTTTTGGCTATATATAATTATATTTTGAACATTTTGAACCTATGGCAATCACAAAGAAAGGAATGATTTTGGGAACAACTGCGGTAGCCCTATCCACAGTGGCAGTTACTGGTGCAGGAATTCATTTGTCTCAGAGTCAAGCCTTGATTCAGAGTGGCCCCAAAGAGACTATTGATGAAGTGTGGCAAATCATAAATCATCAGTATGTGGACAAGACTTTTAACCATACTGATTGGCTGAAAGTTAGACAAGAATATGTGAAAAACGCTTCTTATAAGGGAACAGAAGATTCTTACAAAGCAATTCGTGAAATGTTAGGTAAGCTAGAAGATCCCTACACCCGCTTCATGAACCCTGAAGAGTTCAAAAACATGCAAATTGATACTTCTGGAGAATTGACTGGTGTGGGAATTCAAATCTCCGCAGACCAAAAGACAGGTAGATTGGTGGTGATTTCTCCTATAGAAGATACCCCGGCTGCGGAGGCGGGAATTTTAGCTCAGGATTTAATCATCAAGATTGACGGTAACGATACCAAGGGGATGGATGTCAATGATGCCGTGGAGTTAATTAGAGGGGAGCGAGGTACCCATGTCACTTTAACCATCTCTCGTAATGGCAAAGAGCAGGATTACGACATCATCCGCGAAACCATCGAAATCCACCCGGTTCGAGCCAGTGTTAGGGATACAAAAATAGGTAAAGTCGGTTATATTCGCCTCACCACTTTTAATGAGTATGCTGCCCGAGATATGCAGCAGGCAATCACAAAGCAAGAACAGGCAAATGTTGTGGCTTATGTTTTAGATCTGCGTTCTAATCCTGGTGGTCTACTCTATGCCAGCATCGACATTGCGCGGATGTGGATTAATCAAGGTACCATTGTCTCCACTGTAGATCGTCAGGGAATTAGTGATCGCGAATCAGCGAAAAACAAAGCTTTAACGGACAAACCTTTGGTAGTTTTGGTGGATGGTGGCTCCGCTAGTGCTAGTGAAATTCTCTCTGGTGCTCTCAAAGATAATAAACGGGCAACATTACTTGGCACTCAGACTTTTGGGAAGGGTTTGGTGCAGTCTGTGCGTCCCTTAGGAGATGGGTCAGGGTTGGCAGTCACCATTGCTAAGTATCTTACCCCGAATGGCACAGATATCAATAAAGAGGGCATTCCCCCCGACGTTGTAGTTAAGTTGGATGAATCCCAGCTCAAGAAACTGTACGGTGGCGATCGCCTTAAACTCGGTACCGAAGAAGACCCTCAGTTTGCCAAAGCGTTGGATGTTTTAGGTCAGGATCTTCAGGCACAAAAATAGGCTGAATCCTAAGTAGTTAAGTAAATAAACAATTTAACTAATAGTTCATTTAGTTCATTAAATAACTAACTTCAAATAAATACTAATTCTAGATAAAAGGGGCATTGATCATCTAATTGCCCCCAAATTCTTGTATCTTGATCGTCAATACTTTGATCGGTTATGGAAGTAAAACCTCAGCACTCCTCGCGATTGATACTATTCTGAGTCGCTACCGCCAGGATTACGAGAAGGATCGCTGGAAAGGAAGCCAAAGATAAATAAGCCGATAAAGAAAAATACAGTGATGTATACCACGATCTTGAGAGTTGCCATATTGATTCACTCCTGATAAATCTAAATAAATGGACAAAAATATTAACGGATGTTCCTGTTTCAAAATTTAGCCCAGCAACAGCAAGTGTTATGGGTTGTAGTCCACGTCACCTAACAGCAAGGCGTAAACAAACAAAAACTTATTGAAACAAATATTACGTAATTACTAAATCATACCTGATCCCCATGCCTTAATTCGATTTTTCTCTGGAAGAGACTTAAGGCTTTAAGCTATTAAATAGATTAAATCTTAAATTTTATTGGCGATATTCTGAATAACTTACCTAATCTACATGGCGGATCAATCATCTAAACTACTACGGACTCCTTTATATCAACTGGCTCATGATCAACAAGCAAGATTTACGGCTTTTTCGGGCTGGGAAATGCCTGTACAGTTCTCAGGATTGAAGCTAGAACACGAGGCAGTACGCTCTGGGGCTGGCATGTTTGATATTTCTCACATGGGCAAATTTACCTTTGTGGGCGATCGCTTAATTGATACTTGGCAAACTCTTGTTCCTTCTGATTTGAGTCGTCTACAGCCTGGTCAGGCAATGTATTCAGTGCTGTTGAACCCTCAAGGAGGAATCATTGATGACATTATCTTTTACTATCAGGGAATCCAAGGAACTCAACAGCAGGCAGTGGTAATTGTGAATGCAGGAACTACAGATAAAGATAAAACTTGGATTTTAAGCCACCTAGAAGATAGTTCAGTGGAAATGAGTGATCTTTCCCAATCCCAAACCCTGATAGCTCTCCAAGGCCCTAAAGCTGCTCAGATTTTCCAGGAGATGATCAAGGAAAATATTAGTTCACTAAAAGCATTTGAACATCGAACTGTAACCCTGAATAAGATATCTAATAGCTCATCGGCTTTTATTGCCCGTACTGGTTATACAGGGGAAGACGGCTTTGAAATTATGCTGGAGCCAGATACAGCCCAGCAACTATGGATAGCTTTGCAGCAAGCAGGAGTTACCCCCTGTGGATTGGGAGCGAGGGATACTTTACGCCTGGAAGCAGCCATGAG
>JBJOPG010000151.1:0-10991 GCA_046050865.1 Cyanobacteriota bacterium | reverse complement strand
GAGCTTTGGGTCAGGTTGGTCTTCATGTTGGTCATGTAGATCCCATCAGCCCAGACTAAACCAGGAATTGCCAGCGTCAATAATGTGGCGATCGCTCCTATTTTAGCTACAGATGTGGTTAGTCTGAGATTGGTCTGCGATAGTGATTTAGAGAAAGCTTTCATAATGATAGAAAGTTAAATGGATTGAGGAGCTTCTCATAGGTTAATTAATTAGGATTTTTTGAGGTTTGGTTGAAAGTTTCAATATATTTCGTCCCTTAGTCCCGTTTTTTTATGTGACTCAAATCACAGACATAAATAGTATTCCCACTTTGGCGCTAATGTTTTGCCTAGCTTGAGAGAAAAGCCCGATGATTGAGAACGAAAAGCAGATGAAGCAGTTGTTTAATCCCTTGCTTGATCCTTAGGAAGATGCTTAAATGGCTCAATTAGGATTAACCTGCTATAGATCCAACTATGGAATGAAAAAAATCTTTGTCATTGATACCAATGTCATCTTGCATGACCCCAACGCTATTTTGCGCTTTGAAGACAATGAAATAGTTTTGCCGATCGCTGTAATTGAAGAGTTAGATCGGTTTAAAAAACAGCCAGAAATGACTGGTCGCAATGCCAGAGAAGTTGCCCGCACCTTGGATCAATTGCGGCAGCAAGGAAATTTAATTCAGGGTGTAAGTCTCAGTAACGGTGGGACTCTTAGGGTTGCCTTAAGCGATCGCGATACCCTCAAGACTTTACCTGTGGAACTAAGTGCTGATCTAGCAGATAACGCAATTTTGGCAGTGGGATTGCAGGCTAAACGCAACTGTCAATGTCCTGTGGTGGTGGTCAGCAAAGATACGAATTTAAGAATCAAAGCCGATGCCTTGGGTTTACATGCGGAAGATTATGAAACGGACAAGGTAGACATTGATGAACTTTATACTGGCACGACGGAAGTTTTGGTTAGCTCGGAGCAGATTGCGGAATTCTTCCAAACTGGCTCGGTAACTCTGGAACGGGAATTTTTACCCAATCAGGATCTGACCCTGGTGGATAGTCTTAATCCTTCTCATACTGCCCTGGGCATGGCAGAGGGCAACAGCAGCAAGATTATTCCGTTAATCGCTTTACCTAAACTGGGAGTATCGCGGATTCAACCTCGTAACCGAGAGCAAAGATTTGCCCTCAATCTTTTATTACAGGACTCTATCAAGCTGGTAACTCTGGTGGGGAAAGCAGGGACAGGAAAAACCCTCTTGGCGATCGCCGCAGGACTCCAAAAGGTTGCCGACGAAAAGCTCTATAATCGTCTGCTCATCTCCCGCCCCGTTGTCCCCATGGGTAAAGATATTGGTTTTCTCCCTGGAGATATTAATGAAAAACTTACCCCCTGGATGCAGCCTCTCTATGATAATTTTGACTTGATTTTTGGCACCCAAGAAAACTCAGAGCACAGTGGACATTGGCGCCGAGGACATGAAGAATTAATCGAGATGGGAATACTGCAAATCGAACCCCTGACTTATATTCGCGGACGCACTATCCCCCAACAGTTTTTAATTATTGATGAGGCACAAAACCTCACTCCCCATGAGGTAAAAACCATTATTACCCGTGCGGGGGAAGGCACAAAAGTAGTTTTAACAGGAGATCCCGATCAGATTGATAATCCCTATATTGATGCTGCGAGTAACGGTTTAACCTATGTGGTGGAACGATTTAAACACGAACCCTTAGCAGGTCATATTACTCTCTTTAAGGGAGAGCGATCGGGTCTAGCAGAAAGAGCTACAGAATTACTTTAACTTTAGATTGTTTTAGTTCTAGAGCATGGCAAACTGTTCGCCAGTAATCGTATCGGGGGCAGAAGCGTTAGTGATATCAATATTGTCTAACGTTACTTGCTGACCAAAGATATCCGTGACTAATAGATCCTGCGCTCCGTTAAGGGGATAGTTTCCTGCCATGACAAAGCGGTTATCAGATTCACGGTTGAGTTCGACTAAATCACCGTCAGCTTCAATTAACTCTACGCTTTCAATGGGATAACGATGGTTATTTAATCTGGTGGCGGCATAGTAGGGATTTGTTCCAGTAATGGTTTCGACGACAATACCCTCCCCAATACTGTGACCATAAGCCGTGACATAATCATCAGGGGGCCCGATTAATTGATATTCAATGTTCACTACCCCATTTACAGGATCTGCCACCCGCTCGAAGGCTTCGGCACTCATATCCATGCCGTCTGCTCTTTCCACCAAACGATCCGTCACCTGAACAATAATTGGTGCTGCCCCATCTCTTTGTTTCGGGCCAGATACTTCCATAAACGCGCCACTAGCTGACGAACCATTCCACTGAATATTATTGATGGCAACAACTTTGTGTAATTGGTCTTGAGTGGGAATATCAAACCCTGAATTGCCTAGACCACCAGCAGGATTTGCTGCATCAAAAAACGTCGCTCTTCCCTGATATTTCTCGTTAATTTCTAATTCTGGCTGAAGATCTGGATTTTCAGTGGTGTAGATACTTTCATGAATACTGGGACTATCAAAGGTAAAACCATCTAGTTCATAGTTTTGGGGATTGGTAGTGACGGAGCCATCTCCCGTAAAGCCGAAAGTGATAGTTTTCCCTGCTGCAATTTCTCGATTCCAAGTCGTATGAGAGATCACATAATTACCTTGCTGATTCTCCTCGATCGCCCCATCCCATATATTATTAATCTGGTTCGGGAAATCAAATTCTAGATTCCAGCTATCAATGTTGCGATCGCTATTATTGGTAATGGATATTTCACCCTGAAAACCACTGCCCCAATCTTTAATTAGGGAAAAGTTGACATCAGCAGGAAGATTATTAGTTGGCTCAGTAGATAGTTCGGTATGATTACCCGAGATTTCTGATGAAATTTCTGAAGGGCTACTTTCAACTACTGGGTCGGCGGGACTGGAATCTTCTACGGGCACTGGCTCTGTGGGCATTGTCTCCTGTTGATCCGCCTCGACATCAACCAATGTGATTTCTTTTGGCTCAAGAATTTTGCCATTAACTTTATTCCCATTGAAAATAATCGAAGTGCTTTTTTGAGTATCAATGGTTTGGTTGTAGTCTACTGGCTTGAGGGTGTAGCGATCGCCTGTATGACTAACAATTTTTGCTCCCCAGATCTTCTCTGGGTCAATTTCCACCTGAGATGTAAATTCAATTGTCCAATCGGTTAAACTTGCCCCTAAATTAGTTAGATCTAGTCTTCCTGTAAATCCTTGGTCCCATTCGGTTTCAATCGAAAAGTCCGTTCGGATCTGCTGCTTAGTTGAAGTTTTCATTTATTTGTCTCCTTTTGTCTTGTGGCTACAAAGCAATTACTTGATGTACTACTTAATAGTCTCTTTGTAGTTAACAAGTAACAGTGACAATCATCAGCAGCGCAGTGTGATATCGAAACTTTTCTCCTTTATTTTTTTATTTTTTCTCTGTCAGGAAATTGATTTTATACGACTACCTGGAAATAAATGCTTGAACTTGACTCCAAGCTTTTGACAACAGGTTGGGGCTGGTATTATCAAACCAAATAATCTGTTGATTCTTGTTAAACCAAGTCCGTTGGCGTTTAGCAAATTGACGAGTGTGAGTGACGGTTAAAGCGATCGCCTGTGTTAAATTCAAATCTCCCGCCAGATATTGTTTAATTTCGGCATAGCCCAAGGTACTTAGTAGAGGTAAATCCTGACCATATTTTTGACAAAGATATTCAACTTCCTGAATTAAACCCAGCTCAATCATCTGCTGAACACGGTCAGCGATTCGCCGATCTAAAGCCTCAACCTCGCAATCCAAACCGATTTGTAAAATGGGATAATTTGGCGGATTTTCCCCCTGTTGAGCAGAAATGGGGATGCCTGTAGCATAAAAGACTTCTAAAGCTCTTAAGGTTCGATATTGGTCATGAGGATGGATCTTGGCTGCGGCAATGGGGTCAATCTGAGTTAACCAACTGTGAATTTGCCTCTGTCCTAAAGCAGCTAGTTGCGATCGCAATTCGGGTTGTGGAGATACGCGCGGAATTTTCAAACCTTTGGTAATCGAGTCTAAATATAGTCCTGTGCCACCAACTAGTAAGGGAATTCTAGATTGGTGACGAGCAATTAATTCTTGGGTCTGCTGTTGATATTCTGCCAGGGTTAAGACCTCTGTTGGGTCACAAATATCTATTTGAAAGTGAGGGACTAACTTTTGTTCTGTTTCCGTGGGCTTTGCCGTACCAATGTCAAATTCTCGATATATCTGGCGAGAATCGGCGCTAATAATGACTGAATTCAAACGCTGGGAAATTTCTAGCGCCAACCCTGATTTCCCACTAGCCGTCGCCCCACAAATCACAATCAACATGAATTAGTTAATTTCAAATAGACTAATACTAATTCTCTATGAAAATGTATTAAAGAATTAACTAAGTAAGTCAACCTAATCAAACTTTAAACTAAGTTTCCCTAAATCCCTAAATCCCTAAATCCCTAATCCCCCATATCAAAATTATTATTTCATGTTTAATTAAGTGGAGCTACTTAGCGATCCAGGAACATTTCCGCCGACTCATGATCCAAAGGCTGAGAGAAGAGATATCCTTGACCAAGTTCACAATTTAGGGTTTTCAAAACTTTGAGCTGTTTGAGATTTTCCACTCCCTCGACAATGGTGCCGATTTTGAGACTTCTTGCCAAAGCAATAATCATTTTGACAATTTCAAAACTTTCTCGATCTTCGAGCATTCCTAGGGTAAAGGATTTATCGATTTTCAACATGTTAATAGGAAAACGCTTAAGATGCTGTAATGATAAATAACCTGTGCCAAAATCATCAATATCCAAGCTGATTCCTCTAGATTGAATTTGCTGAAATAGAGCCAGTGTCTCTGATTTGTTATCCATCAACATCGTTTCTTTGATTTCTAGATGTATGGATTCCCCTGATAGATGACTATTGGCGATCGCTTGATCTAAAGTAGCTAAGAAATTAGGTTCTTTGAGCTGCTGGCTAGCCAAATTGACACTAATTTTGAGGTTGCTTGCGGTAGGATATCGGCTCTGCCAGTCGGACATTTGCTGACAAGCTTGATGTAATACTAATTCGCTGATCGCCGTGATCAATCCAGTTTCCTCCGCAACTTTAAGAAATTTGTCAGGATACACTAGTCCTTTAGTGGGGTGATTCCAGCGCAACAAGGCTTCAAAGCCATAAAGACTATCGGTGTTGAGGAAGATGATCGGTTGATAGTGCAAGATAAACTGATTTTGCACAATTGCTTGCCGTAAATCGGTTTCTAGGGTCAGCAACTCTTTGGTTTCAGCGTACATTGCTTGATTAAACACTTCATGGCGAGCTTTCCCCAAGGATTTGGCGCGATACATTGCTAGATCTGCATTCCGCAATAGTTCGGCTCCGTCTTGATATTCAGCATCCGCGATCACAATACCAATACTGGCGCTAGTAAAAACGGTATTTCCCTGTAACTGAAAAGGTGTTGCCAGTTGCTCATTAATTCTTTGAGCGATTCCTTGGGCATCTTCGATAGTTTGAATTTGGTGCAACACGATGGTAAATTCATCCCCCCCCAAACGAGCGACAAAATCTTGCTGGCGGGCGCATTCTGTCAAGATTTTGGCGACATTAATCAACAACTCATCTCCAACTTGATGACCTAAACTATCATTAATGATTTTAAATCGATCCAAATCGATAAATAAGATCCCAAAGATATCTGCTGGATTAATTTTGCGCTGGTTAATTGCTCGTTCAATACAATTCAGAAAAGCAGCACGATTAGGTAAACCAGTTAAGGAATCATGTTTGGCTTCGTAGCTTAAATCTGCTCCCACTTGCTTGCGGTCAGTTATATCGCTAATGATGCCATCTCGGCGACTGTCACCACTACTATTCGAGATTAAGCGACTACGTTCCCAAACCCAGCGAATTTCACCCCTAGGCTGGACGACTCGATACTCAATATCGATTATTTGAGGGTTACTTGCCAAAGACAATTGAACGCGATCGCGATCGTCTGGGTGAATTGAGGCTAAACGCAGGTCTGGATAAGCTAGCAATTCCTCAACAGGACGACCATAAACTTCTTGGGCAGCAGGATTGAGGAACAGCAATTGATTTGTGGCAACATCAGCCGACCAGACCACTTCCTCTAGGGAATTTAAAATACTTTCGAGCTTTTCTTCACTATCCTGTAACAGTTGAGTAAGCTGCTCCCGCTCTTCAATTTCGCGCTTCAATTCCTGATTAGCTGTTTCTAGTTGCGCCGTACGCTCTTGAATACGCTGTTCTAAATCAACATTAAACCGGAGAATTTCTTGTTGAGCAGCCTGGAGCTTGAGCTGATTTTGAATTCGCAGTAGTACCTCATCCACCTGGAAAGGTTTATTGATATAGTCAACCCCACCAACGCTGAGAGCTTTAACCCGATCAACTGCATCATTGCTAGCACTTAAGAAAATAATGGGAATCTTCTCGGTGACTCGATCTGCCTTTAACTGTGCGCATACTTCATAACCATTTAAGCCTGGCATTACTACATCCAAGAGAATCAGATCGGGAATCACAGTCTTTGCCACCATCAAAGCCATTGCTCCATTAACGACTCCTTTGACTTCATAGGCTTCTCCACTCAAAGCATCCGCCAGTAGATGAAGATTTTCTGGCTGATCGTCTACCACCAGAATTTTGGCTTTCAGAATTTCTAGAGATGGTATTTCCATTAGTCACCAGACTTAGCTAGGTCAATAATTCTGTCACAGCGAAACTGTTCTGCCAAGTCCGCTAATCCTTTTGCCAGGGCTTGATAATCTTCGGGGATCTCTTTAAGTAATTGAAATATTTCCTCATTGTCTACCTGAGCAGCAGCATCATATAGTTGCGATCGCCATGACTCAGACATCACCGCTAAACTAGCTGGAGTTAATTCTGTGAGCTGGTTTCCCCCCTCTCGACTGCTTTCCTCTGCTGCTTCATAAAGATAACTAACCCCTAGATACTGACCAATTTTAGTGAGTAATTCTGCCTCTTGAAAGGGCTTGCGCATAAAGTCATCACAGCCAGCGGACAAGATTTCCACCCTCTCTTCTTCAAAGGCGCTAGCAGTCAAGGCAATGACAACAGTACTTTTCCCCTCTGGTTCAGCTTTAATCCGCTGAGTTGCCTCATAACCATCAATGATGGGCATTCTCATATCCATCAAAATCAAATGAGGATGCCACTGCTGCCACAAAGCGATCGCCTCTAGACCATCTCCAGCTTCTCTCACCTCAAAACCAATGGTCGTCAATAGTTTATTGAGTAATAAACGACTAGCGGGAACATCATCCACTGCCAGAATGCGATATGATGGCTGATTCTCGGCTAGGGCAAGCACTTTACGCTGTTCAGCTTGTTGATTGGCGATCGAGGTGGTTATTTCCTGCTCACGGAGAGGAATCTGGAAGTAGAATACGCTGCCCTGACCTACGGTGCTTTTGGCTTTGAGTTCCCCCCCCATCAGCTCGACAAATTTATGACAGATGGATAGACCTAATCCTGTTCCTTCATTAGACACCCGACCCACCTTAGTCTGTTCAAAAGGTGTAAATAATTTGCCAAGTTCTGCCTCTTCAACCCCAGGCCCCGTATCTTCCACGGCGAAGCAGAGACTATAGGTGTCCGCAAACAGAAACTCTACCTGTTGCTCCCCTGGTAGCTTGTAATTTGATTCTTTGCTTACCCTCAAAACAATCGATCCCCGCTCGGTAAATTTAAGGGCATTGCCCAACAGGTTAATAATTATCTGACGCAACTTTCCTTCATCTGCGTCGATAATTCTAGGGACATCACTAGCAATATTGAAAGATAAGTTGAGATTTTTGGCATTTGCTTTCAATCGCAACATTTCTTCGATACTTTTTAACATGATATGCAGATCAAACTGACTCTGATTTAGGGTTATTTGACCTACTTCGATCTTCGACATCTCTAAAATGTCATTAATTAACTTTAATAAATGTTCGCCACTACGGTTAATTATTTTGAGATTTTCCTGTTGTTCTTTGCCAATAGAAGCATCGCGAGTCATTAGTTGGGTAAAGCCTAAAATAGCGTTGAGAGGAGTCCGCAATTCATGGCTCATATTTGCCAAAAATCTACTTTTTGCCTGATTAGCATTTTGAGCTTGGGCTAAAGCAATTTCGGTTTTTTGAATACTCTCTTCTAGCTGGGCAGTTCTTTCTTCTACTTTGGTTTCTAATTCCTGAGCGAAACCTTCTAGTATCTTAACAATATTACGATTAGTACGAGATAAATTACTAATAACTTTGTAGGAAATAAAAGCTACGGACAATAGTATTAGTACAGTAGCGCTTAGACGATAATTACTAATATCTTGTAGCTGTTTTTGATATTGACTGACATAATCTGTTTCCAAGTCTTGTAGCTGATTGATTACCCTATCAAATTCTATTTGCTCAGTTAAACTTTGTTGATCTTCTAGGTTAACAAGCAGGTTCTTAATCTTATTGATCAATTTAGTCTGACGGTCATCAATTTTTTTGGACTCTAAGGTCAATATCAGATCTTGAGTGCGATGTTGGATCGCTGAAATTATTTCGGGTTCCCTGGTCTGACAATAAGCTGTAGATAAAGCTAGCAGATCATTAATAGTCAACCAGAATTGACGATCTCCAGAGGAATTAAGGATCGATGTTGCCTGATTATTCGTCACCTGCTGTTTAAAGTCACTTGCTTTGGTACAAGATTGACGAAAAGTCTCTTGACTATTTTGTAGACGATCAATTGCTTCATAGTAAGAAGACAGTAAAGCTCCTTGATTTTTGAGGTTAGTTTTAATCAGATTCTGCTGTTGCTCAGATAAGAAGAGAGGAGTATGTTTGAGAGCAGCAAGGGCTTGGTTGACAGCATCGATCCTAGGCTGAAGATGTTCCAGATAGCCTAAATCTCCTGCTACTTTTAAATTAGCAAGGTTAAGTTGAGAAACAAGCAAATCTTTCTCTAGTTGACGGTCTAATTCTTGCACTTCATCAAGTGCGATATCGATATCGTGATGATATTTTTTGGCTGAGTGGCTATCGAGGAAGAAGCTTTTCCTCAGCAAAAATAAAATTAGGACGCTGCTAACACCACCTGCAATAATATATGTCCCTAGGATGAGGGACTTTGTGGTTTTTTCTTTGGAAGATAAACTCAAAGCTTTTTTCCTGTACTGACAACTAAAATCTAGAATTAGTATGCCCAGGATGACTGAAATAATCTCAAATTACCTACGATTAATTTTGATTAAATTAATTTTTAATATTAATAATTATTGCTGAGAGTATTTAGAGACAAGAACAAGGAAGAAGACAATTTGAATGATCTGTCTTCTGCCCTCTGTCCTCATTCTGTCTTCATGCTTTTGACTTTAAAAGGAAAACCTTTAAAGAGCGCCAGCATTAGCTAGACCCAAGATCATCCCCACGCCCAAAAGATGACCCAAGCTAGTAGTCCCTAGTAAAGCAGGTAGTCCCATGCCACCAAACAAGGCAGGAGAAGGTAACCCTGGAGCAGCGCTCTGATTTTTAATAGTAAATTTGCCAAAAGCGATCGCCGCCACATTGCAGGCAATCATCACAAAAGCCACTTTAGGACTCCAAGATACGGTTTGAGGTACAGTCGCTGCCAACAAAGTTAGATAGGTCACAGTAATTTTCTCCTAAATTTCGTTTTTTTTCCTGAACTGATAATAAATTTATTTCTTTAGATAACAGAAGTATGAATCGATGTTGCAATATTTATTAATCTAGTAAAGTTTTATATACATAAATATCTTTGTTTAGCTTTACTTTGTCTCGTTGGTTTATCTTGATGAAGATCTCCTTGGAGATTAACTTTGAGATATACGAGGGGCTGTGGCTCAGTTGGATAGAGCAAGTGCCTCCTGAAACATCGGGCATGGTGAAGGAAACTTCATTAATGAATGTGGTCAAATTCAAGGAAGCCTAAAGTTGTTGACGAGTTAGTTTGTTGATGATTACGGTAATCTTGAGCCAAGCTTTATTGTTCCTGGTAAAGAAGGTGCAGAGACTGGTTGCAGGTATAAAAACAGGAAACAGAGTGTTTCAGGTCTAGTCACTAGAACTGTCTGCAACATAACGGCCACCACCTAAAGGCATTCTGCTATTTTGCCAATGGTGAAGGGATAGTCCAGAGAGTAGGGAAACCTACACCAATCTGAAGCGCTAGGTCGCCAGTTCAAATCTGGCCAGTCCCGTTATCTCAATTTTGCTAATTGCTTTAAATATTAGGGAAAATCAGATCAGTCCTTAAAATTTTATTGCGTAGATGGAATGTGAGTTGCCAGAAAATATACACTTTACTTACATAGGAAAAGATTTTTCAGCGCAATATTATCCCAATATTTATGGCTTATTACTGGTTTAAAGCATTTCACCTGATTGGCATCGTGGTGTGGTTTGCAGGGTTATTTTATTTGGTACGGTTATTTGTTTATCATGCCGAAGCAGAACAAGAACCCGAACCAGCCCGCAGCATCCTTAAAAAGCAGTATGGCATTATGGAGGAGCGTCTCTATAGCATCATCACTACTCCAGGAATGATTTTGACTGTAGCCATGGCAATTGGCTTGATTTCTACCGAACCAGAGATCCTGAAATCAACTTGGCTTCACATTAAGTTGACCTTTGTGATCCTGTTGATTGGTTATCATTTTTTCTGTCGGCGGATCATGAAAAAGCTTGCTACAGGGGAATGCCAGTGGACGGGACAGCAGTTTAGAGCCTTAAATGAAGCCCCCACCATCTTACTGGTGTTAATTGTGCTGCTAGCGGTCTTTAAAAACAGTTTGCCTCTCGATGCGGCAACTTGGTTGGTGGCTGTTTTAATCATCACCATGGTGGCAACTATCCAGCTATATGCTAAAAAACGTCGTAAGGATAAAGAAAAGCTAGC